>JAFSCH010000054.1 GCA_017436865.1 Lachnospiraceae bacterium | reverse complement strand
TTTGGTATTTTCATTTTGAGCATTTTGGTATATCATAAGTTCAGCACCTTTTCCTTTGTGTAATGTTGTTTGTGGTGAACTTATTATATCAAAGATTTGGTGCTATTTTTATGTCAATACACCAATTTGTTAAATTATTTTTCTTGAATTATTAAGCGTATTCTCCAACTTTACTAGTGGGAAAGTTGAGTTAATAAGTTATTTGGATTATGATAGAACTGCGTATTCATTACGTCATGCCAATGTTCATACGAATTTGCAGGAAATGATGCAAATGATAAAAGTATTGATAGACATGGATTATAGTATAGATGTATGTGCATGCAATAATGAAGATGCTGCATTAGAAATGCCATCTGATTATTATGATGTCATCTTTGGATTTGGGGATAAAAGAGAAATCCTAAGGCATATACCATTATGTATATGACAGAGAATCCATATACGATATCGCGGAATGGAAAGCGTGAAAGAATTGACTATTTCTATGAACGAACAGGGAGGAAAATTTCATATGCAAGGACTGGTAAGTTTTACATGGAGAATGACGAGTTACTTGCGGATGCAGTTATATGCCTTGGAGAAAAGAAATATTTCACCAATAAGAAGATACAGAGAATTTATCCAAGTGCTTTTAAAAATAGAAAATATGAAGTTAATGTTTGCAAAAAGAGAAAAAGCACCAATTTCCTTGTTTTTGGCGTAAAAGGATTTGTGCATAAGGGAAATGATTTGCTGTTAGAGGTATTTGAAAAGCATCCGGAATGGAATCTTTATATGTGTGGAAGAGAGATTAAGCAGGAATGTAAGAGATTAGGATTAGTCCTGCCAAATAATGTGATAGAATGTGGTTTTGTAGATGTATGCTCTGATAAGTTTTTAGAATTGATAGAAATATGTCCATTTGTATTGTTGCCATCGTGCTCAGAAGGAATGTCAACATCCTTGCTGACTTGCATGAGACATGGATTGATACCGGTTACCATGCGTGGAACAGGTATGGATGAGCTGTTTGACTATTGTGAATATTTTGAAGATTATCATCTTTCTGCCATAGAGAGTAAATTGGAAGAACTTGCAGGTATGGATACGAAAAAGATGGAAAAATATAGTAATAAAATATATGAGTATGCGAATGAGAATTTTGCATTGGAAAGCTTTACAGAACACTTTAAAAAGTGTATGAGAGAAATTATATAAAAATTGTGATATGATAGGAAGTAAATGAGAAATGAACAAACTAATAGAGAGTAAAATGTTTAAATATATTTTATTCACCATTTGCTTTTGGGCAATGATAGGACCTTTGATTTATAAGATATCCAATATTGGGCTAGCAGCATTTGGTGGATGGGATGCGATTACGCAGATATATCAGGTTATGCTCTATACGAGTCGTGTATTGAAGGAGTTTTTTGGAGCATTATTTGGTGAAGGTAATTTTACATTTCCAATGGTGGAATGGAGCCTAGGAATGGGAGATGATGTAATATCTGCACTAAATTGGCATGGATTTGGTGATCCGTTTTATCTGTTAACGGTATTTGTGCAGGAGAAGAACCTGCCGTATTTCTTTACGTTCCTGTTCTATTTTCGTGTATATCTAGGAGGTATTGCATTCATTGCATTTGCTTATGAACTAGATAGTGCACGTAGCAGTTATGCCTATGCTATAGGGGCACTGATATATTCCTTTACTGGTTTTACAGTTCAGTGCAATATGCATCTTATTTTTGTTCACGCAATGATGTATATACCGTTATTGTTGTTAGGAGCTGAGAGAACGATTCAGAAAAAAACAAAAGGCGTTTTATGTATTACCACGTTTCTATTTGCATTATCAGGCTTTTTCTATTTGTACATTGGATCAATATCGCTGGCGGTGTATGCGATTTATAGGATGCTTAGAAGACATATGGAACAAGGTTCTGGTAAGTGGAAAAAGGTGATTGGGACAATCAGTGAAATGCTAGCAGAATATGTGGTGGGAATAGGCTTGGCAGCAGTCATATTTGTACCTGCTGTTTTAGGTTTTTTAGGAAGTAATAGGGCTTCTGTAAAAATTAATGTACCGCTCACTATGTCGTGGACAGATATAAAGGCTTTTTGGATTAATTTGTTCTTACCGCAATATAACAATTATCAAGTATTGTCCATTTGTACAATTGGAGTAATGTGTATATTAGTTATGATACTTGATCGAAAGAGACGTGTGGAGAAGATAAACTTATTTCTGCTTACAGTGTGTGCGTTCATTCCTACTTTCAGTGTAATTATGTCAGGATTTGGCGAATGCTATGATCGTTGGGAAGTGGTAATAACACTTTATATGGCGTATGTGGTTGTAGAAATTTGGGATGAATTGGGTGAGCTATCCTGGTTGCAGAGGATTGGTGTAACAGTAGTATTTCTATTGCTCGGAATATTTGGCAAGAAACAGGATATTTTGGAGCATGAACGATATGGAATTACAATGTATTCTTATGGAATTTGTTTGTTCGTTATTTTAGTGCTACTTCCAGTATGTAAGAAAATGAACAAGCGAACAATGGGTAGTCTTATTCTATTCTTGGTAGCTGTAACTACAATTGGAAAGGATTGGAAAGGGGCAGCAAGAGATAGAGAGATTGCGTATGTGCAGGAAAGGGATGTTGTTTCCGAGTTAATAGGTGATAGTACAAGTGACTTTTATCGAATTGATAATGAAAGAACGTGGAGTGAACCAAGGAATGGACAAAATATAGCATTGACATTGGGATATCATGGAATATCAGAGTATATTAGTATTGAAAATCCAAGTTTTACGAATGCACTTGTAGAGTGGAATGTATCACCAGATGCTTTTTTGAATCACATGAATGTTGGTTTAGATACAAGAGGTGTATTAGAAACATTATGTTCTGTTAAGTATTTAGTCAAGAGAGAGGACGTGAAGTCAACAGTACCATACGGATTCTATAAAGTGAGGGTAACAGAAGATGGTCTGTGGAGTTTGTATAAGAATGAATATGCTCTTCCGTTAATGTATTCGTATGATAAAGTCTTTCATGAAGAAAAATATCAGGATATGCATGGATTCGAGAAGCAGCAAGTTATGTTGCAGGCAGCAGCTGTAGAAGGATATCAAGGAGAAATGGAAGAAGTACGTGAGATAGAAAATGCTTTGGATGTATTGGAGTATTCTATTGAAAGTATAGAGGGGGGAAGGTTAGAAAAGGATAGTATACAGATAGAAGCTGGTGGGAAGATAACGTTAAAAACTAAGTTTGAGACTAGTGGTGAGAATTATCTGCTGTTTGAAGGTATTGATTTTGATAATAACATAACAGTGACAATACCTGATGTCATGTCAAAGGGACTAGTACTTACATCTGTTTATCATAATGGAAATATAGGGGTTAATCTTGGCGTCATGGATGAAGATGTAGAGAAAAAAATTGAGTTGACATTTCAGAACCCGGAAAACTTTGAGTTAAAACAGATGAAAATACTGCATTATGATTTTGCTAGTTATGATAATTGTATTAATAATCTTAGAGAAGAATCATTAAGGGAATTGGTGGTAGACACTAATAGTGTACAATGCGTGGTAGATTTGAATAGGAAGAAGATGTTATGTGCTGCAGTTCCGTATAGTGGAGGGTGGACGGCACATATTGATGGAAATAAAACAGAGACTTATCGGGTTAATGATATGTTTGTAGGCATAGAGGTGCCAGAAGGAGAACATGATATTGTGCTAAAGTATGTAACGCCTGGAATAAAAACAGGAATTGCAATCTCTACGCTATCTGTAGTGATAATAGTAGTATATTTAGTAGTTATGCGTAAAAAACAGATGAAATAGTGTATTGAGGAGAATTATAATGATTAGAAAGAATAAAGATATAATATTGATATTGTTTACATTATGTTTTACGGTGTTAGTGTTTGCGCCAATTGAGATATATTTGACAAATCGAGATTTCTTTTGGTTTTCGATTTATAATATGGGATATTTTGTAATACCATATTTTGTGGTTGGATTTTTGAGTGTTGTGTTGTTTATGATTTTTTTGAGAAAAGTAATGCTTAAAATAGGCAATTGGTTTATGGTGATTTTGAGTGCTATTTCGTTTTCAACATATGTGCAAGGTAATTTTATATTAGCAAATTATGGGCAAATGGATGGGAAAGCTATAGATTGGAAGAATTTTAGAATAGAAGGTATTATTTCGGTTTCTGTTTGGCTTGGAATTGCAATAATTTGTATTGGTTGCTATCTCAAGATGAAGAATAAGATATTTTCTATATTTAGTAATATATCATTAGTAATGACAGCAATGCAAGTTGTTACAATATTTGTATTGATGGTAACAAATAATCCTTTTGTAATAGAAAATGTATATACGGCAACAAATAAAAACGAATATGTATATGGAGAAAAAGAAAATTTTGTAATTCTATTATTAGATCGATTTGATTCGCAAGTATTAGTGGATATTTTGGAAAAACCGGATAAAGAATATGATGAAATTTTGGAGGATTTTACATTTTATCCGGATACTCTTGGAATGTTTCCGTGTACGGATTTGGCTATCCCACATATTCTTTCAGGAATTCCTTATCAAAATGAGGAAATATATGGTGAATATGTTTCGTATGCATATGCGGAATCCCCTTTTCTGCAACGATTGGATCAAGAAGGATACGAATTAGGAATTTATTCTAATATTACACTTCCGCATGAAATACCGTCAGATACAATTACATCCAAAATAGTAAATTGGGATGACGGTGGAGTAGGTGTAAATTCACATAAAAATTTGTCAATATATATGTATAAACTGGTTGGTTTTAGGTATTTACCACAACCATTAAAAAAGTATTGTTGGTTTTATCCTGATGATATTGCAGCAAATGAAAAAGTTGTTAATTCGAACGAGGAAGAAGCATATAGTTGGTTAAATGAGGAGTTTTACAATAATATTGACAATATATCAATTGGAGACAAAGAAAAAATATTCAAATTTATTCATTTAGATGGAACACATGAAGATTTTACATTTGATCGCAATTTTGAGGAGAAAGGCTCTACAAGTATAGAAGAAGAAGGGCGTGGAATATTATTAGTAGTAAATGAATATCTAGAAAGATTAAAAGAGCAAAATATTTTTGATAATTCAGTTATTGTTATTATGGCGGATCATGGGCACTATGGAATGCAGCAATCCCCATTATTGATGATAAAAGGAAAAAATGAGAAACATAAATTTGAGATTGCGAATAAGGCCGTGTCATATGATTCTTTGCAAGAAATTTTTAAAGAGTTATTAGATGGAAGGCTAAGTAAGGATATATTTTTAAATGAGGTAAAAGAACGAAAATATTATTTTTATAAATATAAATTTCATTTGAAGTATGAGCATTTTGCTTCGGATATTGTTGAGTATAGTACAAAAGGTTCAGCACATGATGAAAAAAAGTTATTAGAAACAGGAAAAATATATCGGGGCATAGATAATTAAGAGTGGTATATATGTGTTTACTCACCTTGGTGATTATAGCTGGGGTGAGTTTTTTATATTGATTTTTAAACCAAATTGTTCTATGCTATTATAGATTGAGCTAAAAACAGAAGTGATAAAGGGAAAATAGGGAGGTGCGCATGCAGGCGATTATTTTAGCTGCCGGAATGGGCAAGCGTTTAAAAGAGTTAACGAGTGAAGCGACCAAGTGCATGGTTAAGGTAAATGGTGTAGCCATGATTGACCGTATGATGGGACATTTGGATAAGTTAGGGTTATCAAGAATCGTAGTCGTAGTAGGCTATGAAGGGCAGAAGCTGATGGAATATATTGATGCGCTTGGAGTATCTACCCCTATCGTATACGTTGATAACAATGTTTATAACAAGACCAACAATATTTATTCTCTTTATCTTGCAAAGGATTATCTGGTGCAGGAGGATACCATATTATTGGAATCGGATCTTGTGTTTGAGGAAGCTGTTTTGCATCGATTGATTAATCATCCATACCCAAGTCTTGTACTGGTTGATAAGTTTGAGAGCTGGATGGACGGAACGGTAGTTACTTTGGATGAGCAGGATAATATTCAGTCCTTTGTTGCAAAGAGAGAGTTTGATTTTCGGAGAATCGACGAATATTATAAGACAGTAAATATCTATAAGTTTAGTAAGGAATTTTCTGAGCTTTATTATGTACCGTTCTTAGAAATTTATTGTAAGGCACTTGGAACAAATGAATACTATGAACAGGTATTGAAGGTTATTACCTTCTTGGAAGACCCTCATATCAAGGCTGTGAAGCTTGAAGGTGAGAAGTGGTATGAGATTGATGATGTTCAGGATTTGGATATTGCGGAGACTATTTTTTTAGAAGGAGAAGAGAAGCTTGCAAGATTCCAAAAGCGTTATGGTGGTTATTGGCGTTATCCGAAGATGTTGGATTTTTGCTATTTAGTGAATCCATACTTCCCGAATCAGAAGCTGATAGCAGAGATGCAGGCGAATTTTCAGACGCTTCTGACACAGTATCCTTCTGGTATGCAGGTGAATTCTTTGGTAGCAGCCAAGAATTTTGGATTAAAGGAAGCACAGGTAATCGTTGGGAATGGTGCAGCAGAGCTGATTAAGAGTCTGATGGAGACTATTACAGGCAAGGTTGGTGTGTTACATCCTTCCTTTGAAGAATATGCTAATCGTAAGAATAGGGAAGACTTAGTAGCATGCGTTCCGTCAAATTTAAACTTTACTTATTCAGCAGATGAGTTAATGTCATTTTTTGATAATAAGGATATTCAGACTCTGTTAATTGTGAATCCGGACAATCCTTCTGGTAATTACATTAAGAAGGCTGATGTGCTTCGTATCTGTGCATGGGCAAAGGACAAGCAGATTCGCTTGATTATAGACGAATCCTTTGTTGACTTTGTGGATGTTGAGGAAGATAAGAGTCTGCTAGAACAGCAGTTGTTAAATGAAAATCCTCATTTATTTGTTGTAAAGAGTATTTCTAAGTCTTACGGTGTTCCGGGGCTTCGACTTGGTATTATTGCGTCTGGCGATAAGGAAACGATCGCAAAGATGAAGAAAGACGTTGCTATATGGAATATTAATTCTTTTGCAGAGTTCTATATGCAGATTTATGAGAAGTATCAGTCTGTGTATAAGACAGCATTGCAAGCATTTTATGAGTCAAGAAAGAGATTTATACAGAAGCTCTCTGATATATCCTTTTTGCGCGTGATTCCTTCCCAGGCAAATTATGTACTGTGTGAGGTACAGGCACCAATGACTAGCAAGGCTCTTACAGTAAAATTGTTAGAGAAGAACATTCTTATAAAGGATTTAGCAGATAAGAATGGCTTTAACGGTAAGCAGTATGTCCGTATTGCAGTCAGAGACGATAAGGATAATCAGACGCTCATAGAAGCATTAAAGACATTGGAAGTACAATAGGATAGGGGAGAATTATGGAGTTATTATATAAAGCTTTAGAAGTGGTTATGAATGGTTGTTATGCCTTTTGCCATGACTATGGAATTGCGATTATTCTATTTACTTTAGTAAGCAAGGTTGTGCTTCTTCCTGTGTCTGTATGGGTACAGAAGAATTCGATTAAAATGGTTAAGATGCAGCCGGAGATTAATTTCCTTACGGTGAAGTATTTCGGTGACAAAGATACGATTGCAGAGGAACAGGCGAAAATCTTTAAACGAGAGAAATATCATCCGATGGCATCGATTATTCCGTTAATTGTACAGCTTGTGCTTTTAATGGGTGTGATAGAAGTGATTAAACGTGGGATGAATAATCCTGCGATTGATATGAATTTTTTTGGAATCAACTTAAGTCAAGTGCCAAGTGAGGTTGGTATTTCGCTTATCTGGTCACCATTGGTAGCTGGTTTTTCTGCATGGATTCTATGTGTGGCACAGAATGCAAGTAATGTATTGCAGGCAGAGCAATCTAACTGGAACAAATATGGTATGATGGCATTTTCGGTAGGGCTGTCGTTATACTTAGGCTGGTTTGTTTCCGTAGGTGTTGCTCTTTACTGGGTGGCAAGTAATCTTTTGGCAGTAGCACAGCTGTATTTGCTTAACTGGGTGATTAATCCTAAGAATTACGTGGATTATGAGGCGCTGGAGCAGAGTAAGAAAGAATTAGAAGCACTTGGAAATCTTGGTGGGAAGAAGAGAAAACGCTTCGGTGATCCGGAGACTAAGAGAGAGAAACAGGATTATAAGAAGTTTTTCTCCGTGGTAAATAAGCATTTGGTATTTTATTCTGAGAGTAGTGGATTTTATAAATATTATCAGGGAATGATTGAGTATTTGTTAGAGAATACGAATCTAGTGATTCACTATATTACCAGCGATCCTGACGATAAGATTTTTGAACTAGCAAAGACACAGGACAAGATTCGTCCATATTTTATTGGTGAAAAGCGTCTCATAACTTTGATGATGAAGATGGAAGCTGATGTGGTTGTCATGACAATGCCGGATTTGGAGAATTATCATATCAAGAGAAGTTATATTAGTAAGAATATTGAATATGTCTATATTCCGCACGGAATGGATAGTCTTAATCTTACCATGAGAACTGGGTCTATGGATCATTATGATACGGTATTTTGTGTAGGTAAGCACCAGAAGGAAGAGATAGAAAAGACAGAAGAAGTATATGGACTTCCTAAGAAGACACTTGTTGACTGGGGATATTCTCTTCTTGATGAGATGCGTCAAGATTATGCGAAACTTCCTCATGAAGAAAACACCGTTAAGAAGATACTGATTGCGCCATCTTGGCAGCAGGATAATATTGTAGATAGCTGTTTGGAGCAGATATTAGATAATCTTAAGGGCAAGGGGTATCAGATTACGGTGCGTCCACATCCACAGCATGTTCGCCACAGAGGTGAATTCATGGAGCAGCTTAAGGTAAAGTATGAGCAGGATAAAGATGTTGAGATTCAGACGGATTTCTCTTCAAATAATACTGTTTTTGAAGCTGATTTGATGATTACGGATTGGTCGGGTATTGCCTATGAGTATGCTTATACGACACAGAAGCCAGTGCTGTTTATTAATACACCGATGAAGATTATGAATCCGGAATATCAGAAGATTGATACGGTTCCGTTAAATATTCTGCTTCGTGAAGAGATTGGTTGTTCCTTGAATTTAGATGAATTGAACTTGCTTGGAGACAAGGTACAAATGCTCTTAGAACGTAAGAATGACTATTATGAGAAGATAGGAAACTTCGTGCAGGAATATGTATATAATCATGGGACAAGTGCGGAGATTGGTGCAAAATATATTGTTGCAGCGATACAGCGAAAGATTAAGGGAAGAAAGGGAGAAAAGTAGAAATGAAGAAGAGTTTATTAAAGGTATTAGGTGCAGGTTATTTATGTATGGCATGTATGTTCTTATTTGGCGCAAATGCACAGGCTTACATTGATCCATCGGTTGCAACATACGCGATTCAGGCAATTGCCGGTATTGCGATTGCAGTTGGTGCTGCAGTAGGTATTTATTTCAGACGTGCGAAGAAAAAGGTTAGCGAGAAGTTAGGTGTAGACGAGAATCGTAATAAGGAAGTTGAATCTGACGATATTGAGATAAAATAAGTTTTGGTATAGAGAGGTGTGAGTCCTCTCTATATTTGTGTTTTGGTGTAATTATGAAGATGCGGAATCATTACATTTTGGTATAGATTGAAAGGGAATGAAATATGCAGAATTTTACGATTGTTCTTTATATATTAAGTTTTACGCTTGTATCGTCCTTTCTATTTATGGGTATTACAAAGGACAGAAGAAAAGAGGTTATACTGTTTTTCTTTTTCTGTGATTTTTTTGTACTCTCTGCAGTGAAAGCAGTTTTGGGAAGTACAGAGAGTACATTATTTGAAAGTTTTTGGGATATACAGTTTAGAACTTATGTAAACTACGGAATGCCGTTGCTATTGATTGCAATTATAATGCCTCTTATCATACGATTTCTTTTTAAGGAGAAGTCTTTCAAATTATTTATGAGTGCAAATGCGTTTATGTTTATAGAATTGATTTTAATATGGATTGTGACAGGTAAGATTAGTAACGGTGGCTACTGTATTGCATTTATAGTGAGTGCAGTATTGGCTTTGCTGGATGTTTATTTTAACAAAAAGGAAATACAGTATATCAACAAGGATGAGTATAAGAAATACACAATGGAGATGTTACCGGTTATTGTGGCGTGGATGGTTACGGTTGGTATCTATCTTCCTACAGAATTGTATTTAGCAAATTATAGTCAGTTTTCGGGACCATTCTGGATGTTTTTTGCTATTATGCTTCTGGGAAGCGTGTTTATAGGAAGTGTGATTCTGTTAGTAAGCTTGTTATTGTTGCCAAAGGCCTTATTTAAAGTGCTTCAGTTATTATTGGCAGGGGGTATCTGTATGGGATATATACAGATTATGTTTTTGAATGGGGAATTGAAGGCATTAGATGGTGTGGATCAGATTTGGTCGATAGGAACAAAGGTTGTTAATATTGCAATATGGCTTGTGGCCATAGCGATGATATTATTTATAGGATATAAGAAAGAGATTGTTGCAAAGGTATGTAAGTTTGCTTGTTTGTATATTGCAGCAATTCAGATCGTTACTTTGGGAGTGCTGCTTGTTTCAACAGATTATGGAAGTGTTGAGGCGAGGGAAGCGATGTCAACGGAAGGTTCTCTTGAACTGTCACAGGATAGTAATGTGTTGGTGTTTGTACTGGATTGTTTTGAAAGTAGTTGGTTCGAGGATATTGTTGAGGAAGATGCATCAATTATAGAACCATTGGCGGATTTTACGTATTATAGAAATGGAACTTCACAGTTTGCTCATACAGATAATGCGATACCGTATATGCTTACAGGTGTAACATGGAAAGAAGAAATAGCAGGGAACTATCCGAGTTATGCATACGAACATAGTGATGCTTTAAATAGAATTGCGGAAAAAGGATATGACATAGGCATATATACAGGGGCTACGTATTTGGCAGACTCAGCCAAAACGCTAACAACGAATTACAGCAATGATAGCTCATGGACATATGAGCCTGTAGAAACATTAAAATTGATGTTGAAATCCTCTATGTATAAAATGGTTCCATTTGCATTAAAACTGGAATTTAGCTACTATTCCGGAGATGTTTTTACATTGGCAAAATCTGATACAGTTTGGAATATAGACAATGATATTCCGTTTTATAATCGATTAATGCGACAGGGAATAACGGTTAACGAGGAATTATCTTCAACATTTCGATTCTATCATATGAGAGGACCACATGCTCCATTTTATCTATCAGAGGATATGAAATATGAACCGACAGGAAGAGAAGCTACGGTAAGTTCACAAGGACGTGGAAGTCTAAGGATTGTGTATGAATATCTTGAACAGATGAAAGAGTTAGGTATTTATGATGATGCGACGATTATCATTACAGCAGATCATGGACAAGGTTATATATTAGATTCAGACAAGACAAGTGGTAAGCCAGACAGAACGTCTAGACCTATTTTCATTGTTAAGAAACCGAATGAACAGGGAGAAGCTATGCGAATCAGCAATGCACCTGTTTCACAGGCAGAACTGATACCAACCATATTGGAAGCAGTAGGTGCAGATGGCAGTGATTATGGAAGAACTTTTGAAGACATTTCAGAGGATGAACAAAGAGAAAGAATGTACGTTGATGTTTACAGTTATTTTACGGTGCAGTATACCATTCATGGAGATGCGGCAGATTTAGACAATTGGGATATTAAGAAAGCGGTTTATCAGAAATAGAAATATTGGTAGTAAAAAGGTTATGACGGCAGTACGAATGGGGAATTTCCTGTTACGCTAATAAAGCGAATAGTAAGTTTGTCGTCATAACATAAAGCAGAACTAATGTTCGAAAAAAGCTTGACAAATTATCTTTGGAATAGTATTATTTAAATAGAAAATAGTAACTATGAAGAATATTAAATGGTTATGAAAATATATAATAAGAATATAAAATATAAGGAGGAGTTTTCATGGAAAATGTATTAGATGTTGCAAAATATTTATATGATTCCTATTTTCAAAATTATAAAGAAACAATGGATCAGATGAAAATGCATAAGCTGATGTATTTTGTTCAAAGAGAATCCTTAATGTATAATAAAGAGGTATTGTTTTCGGAAGAATTTCTTGGTTGGAGATATGGGCCTGTTTTGGCGTCTGTCAGAAGTGAATATCTGTCGGGAAGTTTGTTTTTAAAGGGAAAAAACACTTTATCACAAGAATCAAAGGAACTTATTGATAGTGTATTGAAAAGATATGGTGCGTTGCAATCTTGGAAATTAAGTAGTTTGTCTCATAATGAATTTTCATGGAAATGTGCAAGAAAAGGTTTGGGGCCATCGGACAATGGAAATGTTAAGTTGACCGTTAATGCAATGAAAGTAGATGCGGCTAGAGAATTAGCCGAAAGAAAATGTAAATAAATTGTGACTATTCAGTAGGAATACGTATTTATTGCGGATTCAGCGAGAAAAATGTAAATCACTGTATAAAAAATGATGATGTATTCCTACATCATCATTTTTTATACAGTGATTTAGTATATACTTTGCCAAGAATAACATCAGAGTTAATACAACCAATTTCAGGATATCGGCTATCTTTACTTTTTTCATAGTTATCGCCAAGAACGAAATATTCGTCTGATGATAAATGCAGAGGAGATGAGGCAATACCGGAATAAGAGATGAGCCTGTCTTGGGTAAGGAAGGGGCTTGGTATATTGTTCACATATACTATGCCATCGATTATCTGTACAGTATCTCCAGGTATGGCGATAATACGTTTTATCAAAGTAGCATTGAGCTTCTCATTTGTGAAAATGATAACATCATTATAATGGAATTCGTTCGAATACTTATCTACAAGAACCAGTTGCATATTATGATAGGTTGGTAACATGGAATCTCCCTGTATTAGCGCAAATTGAAGCCAATTGGATGAAATATACCATGTAACTAGTATGATTATAGTGATTGTGAAGGGGGTTTTTCGTTTTATAAAATATTTTTTCATAGAACCTCGCATAGAATATTATGTTAGTTAAACTAAGGAGTAGTATAGCATTGAAGGTGGCGGAAGGAAAGAGTGTGTGGTCATATGGAACACATTTTGAAGTTTGATAAAAAGTGTGGTATAGTATACGAGAATATGACAAATTGATTATTGAGCGAGGTTATTATGAAAAAGAAAAATGAGCACATAATATATATCATAGCCGCACTTTTAGGTGCAGTCGCCTTTGCGGTGATTTATGGAATTTATGTATTAAATCCTTTTTATACAGACTGGCTTATCACAGGAGGAGATTTATCACAGCATTACCTTGGCTGGGAATACTTTAGGCGTTCAGAGTGGCTGTTCCCGATAGGTTTGACGAATCAGGTAGCATATCCTGCAGAAACATCCGTGATTTATACGGATTCCATTCCGCTATTTGCAGTGATTTTTAAGTTGTTTACAAGAGGGATTTCAGGGCGTTTCCAGTATTTCGGATTATGGGGCTTGTGTTGCTTTATGCTTCAAGGATATTGGTCAGCAAAGATTCTTCATAAGTGGGTAGAAGATAAGTGGCAGGTGTGGCTTAGCAGTCTGTTTTTTATTGTGTCACCGATTGTAATATTTAGAATGTATTATCATACGGCACTGGCGGCGCAGTGGCTTATATTAATGGCTGTCTATTTGTGTGCAATGCATAAGGAGCAATACAAGGATGTTATAAAGACATCATTGAAATGGGGAATCTTAGGAATTCTGATAGGTTCTATTCATTTGTATTTTGTTCCAATGTGTGGGGCATTGCTTGCGGGATATATAGTGTATAGTCTGATTGAGGAGAAGAAGATTAAGGTAAGATACTTATGGCCAGGTGTTAGTTTTGTGGTAGGGCTGTTTGGAATCGTATATGTATTAGGAGGCTTTTCGTCAGGTGCACAATCAGGTGCAGGAAATAATTTAGGGCATTTTAGCTTTAATCTAAATGGGTTTTATAATCCGATTGGATACTCAAAGGTTTTAAAGTGGCTTGATGTGTATACAGAGGGGCAGTATGAAGGTTTTGCATATTTAGGACTTGGAATACTTATTTTATTAGTGGGTGCGGTAGTAGCAATATGCCTTTCGGGAAGAGAAAGATTGATATTTCTAAAGGCGAATTGGATGAAGGCAGTCATTGCTTTAGGTGTTGTGGCAGGGCTAATATTTTTGGCGGCTTCTCCGAAAGTATCCTTTGACGAACATTTACTATTTGAATTTCCGGATATTGATATCGTAATGAAATATTGGAGTATTTTTGGCTCAAGTGGACGTATTGTATGGCCGGTTTATTATTTGATTATGCTTTTTGCTGTTATAGGTGCATTGCAATTGACGAAAAGGGTAGGAGAGAATAGAATAATAGCGTATGTTTTATTGATTCTCTGTTTTGTGATTCAGATATATGATATAAGCGGAAAATTGATTGAAAAGCATAAAGATTATGCATATGTAGAAGAAAAAGGTATTACTTTAGAGAGTAACTTTTGGGATAGCATAGACACAACAGGATATGAGCATGTAGCTTGGATTTCTCATAATATTGATCGGAGAAAGATATTATATGTGGCAGACTGGGCATTAGAGCGTGATTTGACTATGAGCAATTTCTACTTTGCAAGAACCATAGATTTACGATCTTATGCTGAGGCGGAAACAAAGCAATTTAAGGAAAATACCTTGTATATTTTTGTTCCGGGAGATACGGTCGAATACGAAGATTATCACAATTTTGAAAATGCGCTTTCTTTTTATGAAGCGGATGGACTAATAATTGGAAGTGTTTTACCAATACAGGAATCATAAGAAAAGAGGAGTAGAATGGATTTTGATATTATAAAGTGGCTGAATCTTAAAATGCCAAAGCACACGAAAATGTGTCTCATATCAGGTGTGATAGCTGGCTGGCTTACACATTTTTATATGTTTACACATAAGCTTCCGAACTGGGATGATTTGAATAATATTGGAGCTTATGGCAGTGGAGATTATCTTGGTAGATGGTTTTTAAAATATATTCATAATCTTGGAGGGCAGTATAGTATTCCGGCTGTACATGGGGTGTTATTTATTTTGTGTCTTTCTATAGCTGCCTGTTTTGTATTAGAAATTGCACAGATTAAAAGTATGACAGGTGCAATTTTGGTTCCGATTGTAATGGTCACATTTCCTAGCGTGATTAGCACAATGACTTTCATGTTTATGGCGCATACATCGGGAATTGGTATTTTAATGGTTTGTGTTGCAATATATTTACTACGCAAATATAAACATGGATGGATTCCTTGTATTATTATGCTTGTATGCGTATTAGGTATATATCAGAGTTACGTCAGCATAGCAATAGCGTTGATGTTGATAGGTATGATTGTAGATTTATTAAAGGGAAAGCCTGCATGGGATACGGTAAAGCATGGTTTGCTCTGTGTTGCTATTCTTGGTGTTAGTGTGGTAGCGTATATGGGGTTGTCACATATTATTTATCCGAATCTTGATAATGAAACCTATGGTGGAGTAGGGAACATGGGGCAGATTGCAATTTCTGAGATGCCAACCTTAATCGGAAGATGTTATAAGAGATTTTTAGAATACTTCCTTTGGAAACCGTTTGCGTTTGTAACAAAAACCTCTCAGAGAATGAATCAGTTGGTGTGTGCTCTTGCAATTGTTATCTTTCCGTATTTGGTTTGGAAGAAGCAACTTTATAAGAAGTTGTTCGAAGTAGCATTATGTATCATTTTATGCGGTTTTATGCCTTTGGCAGTAGCATTCATTTATTTTATGGCGCCTGATGTAGACTACTCTATGCTGATGCTCTATGCGTATACATTGATTTATGTACTGGTATTGGCAATGTTAGAAGTTTGTATGCAGGAGTGGAGTTATGAAGAGAAGCTTGTTCCTTGGCAGAAATATGCAAGATTTGGTTTAGTAGTAGTTGCTGCTGGTGTCATATTTGTAAGCTGCTATACAGACTATTTGATTACCAATAAGGCATATATGCGAATGGATTTGGCATGTCAGCGAGTAAATAATTATTTCAATCGAATCCTTACCAGTGTGGAAGCACAGGAGGGATATGTCAATGGCGATGAGGTTACGTTTGTAGGTAATTTCTATTATAAAGAGAATCCAAGTGTAGTGGAATTTGACTTTATGGATTCTGAGAGTCTGCGTGAGCTTTCAGGCGTTGCACTTGAAAATGGATTAATGACTTCTGGTGCAAGAGATAATTTTATCAGACATTATGTAGGCTTTAACATGGCTGATTTGTCAGAAGGGGATAAGGAACAGATTGCGATGACAGAGGAATTTAAGCAAATGCCTGATTATCCGGCAGAAGGTTCTATTAAAAAGATTGATGATATGTGGGTTGTTAAATTGTGTAAATAATATAAATGTCCATGACTGATTCGAAGAAGCAGCATGGACATTTTTTCGATTAAGGAATGAAAAAATATGGAATGTGTTTATTATTTTACTATTTTCTGTTAAGATATTTTAAGTGGTATACTATACCACTTATTTATATAGTGAGATATGAATATAGATAAGCAGGAATAAGGGAGTGAACATATGGCACGAAAAGTGGCTATAGGTATACAGGACTTTGGTGATTTAATAAGAAATAATTGCTTTTACGTAGATAAAACACAGTTTATAAAGGAATGGTGGGATAGTGGCGATTCTGTAACTCTGATTACTCGCCCAAGACGTTTTGGGAAGACTCTTAATATGAGTATGCTGGAATATTTCTTTTCAAACAGATATGAAGGGCATGGAGAAATATTTGAGGGACTTTCTATATGGGAGGAAGAAAGATTTCGTGATTTACAGGGAACTTATCCAGTTATAAATTTGTCTTTTGCGAATGTTAAGGAAAAGACTTACCAGCAGACAAAAGAGAGAATGTATCAGATTATTATAGAACTGTATAATAAGAATACATTTTTGTTGAATAGCGGCTTGCTAACAGAACAGGAGCAAGGATATTATCGTAGTATTAGGGAAAATATGCCAGAGACAACTGCAACGATGGCATTGCATAGGATGACAGATTTTTTGTGTCGTTATTTTCGTAAAAAGGTGATTATTCTTTTGGATGAATATGATACTCCCATGCAGGAAGCTTATGTGCATGGATATTGGGATGAGTTAGTAGCGTTTACTAGGAGTATGTTTAATTCTACTTTTAAAACGAATCCTTATTTGGAAAGAGCAGTTATGACAGGAATCACGAGAGTTAGCAAGGAATCTGTTTTTTCTGATTTGAATAATTTAAAAGTTGTGACTACCACCTCGAATGAATATGCTACTGCGTTTGGTTTTACGCAGGATGAGGTTTTTAAAGCCATGGACGAAATAGGTATGTCACAAAAGGAAGAAGTAAAAAAGTGGTATGATGGATTTGTGTTTGGCTCAGTCAGCGATATTTATAATCCGTGGTCTATTATTAATTTCCTTGATACAGGGAAGATTACCACTTATTGGGCTAATACAAGTGGAAATAGTTTAGTAAGTAAGCTTATTCGTGAAGGAAGCCGTGGGATTAAGGAACAGTTTGAAACCTTATTGCAGGGAAATGTAATTGAGGCAAAGCTGGATGAACAGATAGTATATAATCAGCTGGAGCAAAGTGAAAGTACAATTTGGAGTCTTTTGATTGCCAGTGGTTACTTAAAGGTAATAGAGGTCGAAATAGCAGAAGAAGTATATAAGTTAAAACTTACCAATTACGAAGTTGTAAGAATGTTTCAGAATATGGTATCGGGATGGTTTGGTGAGAAGGATGGAAATTATAATGATTTTGTCAAAGCATTACTTCTTGACGATATCGATGCTATGAATGAGTATATGAACAGAGTTGCACTAAATATCTTTAGTAGCTTTGATACAGGGAAGCGCCCATCAGGTATGGAACCAGAACGTTTTTATCACGGATTTGTGTTAGGGTTAATCGTGGATTTGCGAGATAAGTATATTGTTACATCGAATAGAGAAAGTGGTTTTGGAAGGTATGATATTATGCTAGAGCCATTGAAAGAAGGAAATGCTATTATCATTGAGTTTAAGGTGTTTAATCAAAGAAGAGAAAAGACTTTGGAGGATACACTTAAGGCAGCACTTTCACAGATAGAAGAAAAGAATTATGCGCAGATATTATTAAGCCATGGATTTGAACTACAGTGTATTAAAAAGTATGGTTTTGCTTTTGAGGGGAAAAATGTGCTTATAGGATAAGAAAATTTGATTGGAAGGACAGAGGAAATAAAAGTGACAGAAAGAAGAAAAAAAATGGGAACATTATATATCGTAGTTCCTTGCTACAATGAAGAAGAGGCTTTGGAGGAATCAGCAAAGTCTTTGATGAAAAAGTTAGAAGAATTAAAAGAAAAGAGCTTGGTTTCTGAGAAGAGTCGTATTGTATTTGTGGATGATGGATCGAAAGATCAGACATGGAGCTTGATAGAGAACCTTTATCAGAGGCATGAAAGCATCATCGGCTTACGGTTTGCGCATAACAGAGGACATCAGAATGCGATTTTGGCAGGTATGATGTATGCGAAGGATTTTTGTGATTTTTGCATAACAATTGATGCAGATTTACAGCAGGATATCAATGCGATGGAGTTGTTTATTGAGGAATATTATGCTGGAAATGAGATTGTGTATGGTGTACGCAACTCTAGAGATACCGATTCCTTTTTTAAGAAGTTTACAGCTACGGTATTTTATAAGACAATGCATTTCCTTGGTTGTAATATTTATGGTAATTCTGCAGATTATCGTTTGATGAGTGCGAAGGCTTTGGAGGCGTTATCAGAATATGGTGAGGTCAATCTGTTTTTGAGAGGAATTATTCCAGACATAGGGTTGAAGACGTCAGTGGTACATTTTGAGGTGTTTCCGCGTATGCAGGGAGAATCGAAGTATTCTCTGACTAAGATGGTGACCTTGGCAGCAGATGGTATTACTTCCTTTAGTATTAAGCCGATTCGAATGGTATTTGCAATGGGGATTTTGGCGTTACTTGTTGGATTTATTATGATTATTCATGTATTCTATGAGCACTATTTTGGAACAACTGTGAGCGGATGGTCTTCCATATTAGTATCCATTTGGCTATTGGGAGGAGCAGTTCTCTTGTCGCTTGGAATTATTGGTGAGTATGTAGGACGTAATTATATGGAGACCAAGAAGAGACCAAGATATTATTTCTGGGATGTATTATCGAGGGAAGAAGAGAATGAATAAACGAATATATATGGCAAACATAGTAAGCATTATTATACTGGCAATTTGTTCAACGGTGGCTGTATTTGCAGATGTAGAGTCTACGGGTAATCTTTCTATGGCGTTGAATGGTGCAGGAGTAACGCAGCTTATAGTATGCGTTGCTTTGGCATATTTGTATTTTCAGCAGTTAAAGAATAGTAACAGTATATGGAATCGTCAAAGCACAAGAGAAAAGATAGGATATGCAATGGTTGCAGTGATTTTTGCAATATGCATGATAATCGGTAAGGAACAGACTGCACATGAAGATTTGAAGTTTGCAATATTTGCAATTGTGATGTTTTTAGGATATGTTCCGGCATTTTACTTATTGGTTTCTTTTTGTGGAGATTGGTTTGGAAAACGGGCAGAGCAGAGTACTCTGCGTGAACCGAACGGTTTGACAGAATGGTTGTTTGAGAAGCATGTTGTGCTTGGGGTGATGGTGGTCATATTTGTATGTAGACTTCCGTATTTGCTTGCCTTTTTCCCGTGTAGTATGTCTTGGGATGGAGGAGCACAGATTAGCAATTTTTATGGATTAGAGATTTTTACGAATCATCATCCTCCATTCGTAAGCTTTTTCTATGGTGCGATTGCATGGTACTCGCAGAAGTGGGGAATTGCGAATCTTGGTATGTTCTTGATTTCATTGATGCAGACAGCGTTGACTTCCTTTGCGGTGGCTCAGGTGTGTGTGGTACTGAAAAAGATGAAGAGTCCTTATTGGATGCGTTGGAGTGTATTAGCATATTTTTCGTTGTTTACAGTATGGAGTATTTTTGATGTGACGGTAATCAAGGATTCTCTTTATTATCCGTTTACGATGCTGTTCGTTGTACAGGTTATATACTGCTTGTTTTTCCAAGAAGAATTTTTCGGGAAAAAGTGGAATATGATTTTGTTAGTACTGTATGCGGTATTCATGACTCAGATTCGTAATAATGGAATCTTTGTAGTACTATTTACGCTTCCATTTGTGATGATTGCAATGCCAAACAAGAAAAAGATATTCATTGGTGGCGTCATGGTTGCGATATTAGGCATTACTACGTTACTGAATAGTGTGGTATATCCGGCATTAGGAGTCATCAGTCTTGAGTCAAAGGTAGATACTTATTGTATTCTTTTTCAGCAGACAGCTAAGTATGCGATAGAGCATCCGGATGATGTGACGGATGAGGAACGAGCGGTTTTGGATATGGTGTTTGACTATGATGAGCTTCCGAATGTATATGAACCTCATCTTGCAGATTGGGTAAAGAATTGCTTAAGAGAGCAGGAGGGAAGTGCAACGAATCCAACGGGAAGTCATTTCGCAGAGTTGAAAAAGGATTATCTTAAGGTTTGGTTTGCACAGTTTTTAAGACATCCACTTACATATGTCGATGCATTTTTTGAATGCTCCTATGGATATTATTATCCGGAGGTGGGAACCTATAAGGAAGGTCTTGGGTTCTATGAAGAAGAGCGATATATGTTTACGGCGAGTATGTCGGATGCGAAGCAGATAGAACAGCTTGCACCGGCAAGGTTTCTTTTAGAACAATTGAGTAAGTTAGAGTATGTACCGGGTATAGGGATGCTATATCGTGCAGGTTTTTATGCATGGTGTGTAATCTTTGTAGTTGTATATTTTGTGGTACAGAAGAAATACAAAGCATTAATCGTTGCGATTCCGGCTGTGGTTAATATACTTGTATGTATGATTTCTCCGGTAAATACATGTATTCGTTATGCTATGCCGACCATGTGTATGGTTCCGATTATTTGGGCAGTAATGTGGTATCAGGGAAGAAAGAATTAGTATAAAAAAGAGGTTAGTAATGAATCAGATGAAATATTTGTGGAGTTGTATTCTTTTAGGTATAAGTATCATATTTCTTGGGGGCTGTAGTAATACAGCCTCTTCCTGTGTTGTAGAGGATTTAACAGTAAATTATAGAGAAAATCCCATTGGTATTGATGAAAATCCGGTGTTTAGCTGGAAACTTAAGGATACGACACAAGGACAGAAACAGACAGCATATCAAATTGTGGTTGCTGGTTCACAGGAGAAACTTGATAAGGAAGAATATTTGTGGGACTCTGGAAAAGTAGAGTCGGGAATATCAGTTGCGATCCCTTATGCTGGTGATGTGCTTGCAGCAGAGACTCGTTACTACTGGCAGGTAAACGTATGGGATAAGGATAATAAGAAAATCGAGGCCCAGCAGGAGGCATATTTTGAGACGGCTATTACAGATGAGGACTGGGATGGTGCTGAGTGGATATGTCTTCAGAAAACAGAGGAAAGTTCTGAATATGAAGAACGTTATACAATGGAATATGATGTACGAATGGATAGTGCCTCCAATTCAGGTTTTGTATGGGGAGCAACGGAGAGAGCATATGGAAATCATATGATATGTAGTATAGATACGACAGGTGAAGAATTTGACCTTGTTATTTCTGAGATGCATGGTGAAAAGATTATAAAAGCCAGTCGTTTTGCATTGGTGGATTACGGTTTTGAGAAGGATTCCTTTTGGGGAGTAAGTCACCATGTGCAGATAGATGTTGATGGTACAGAAATATCGGTGTTATTAGACGAAATATTGGTTGCGCAAGATACGTTGGGTAAACAAACCACAATTGGGCAAGTTGGCTTTTGGACTACAAGAGGTGCATTTTATGCTTATTACGATAATGTAATTGTAAGTAATAATACAGGTGAGCGGATATATGAAGAGACTTTTGAGCAAACGAATCAGAATATCTTCAGCCCATATTATAGTAAGCTTGTAGAGGGCTGGGTAGAGTCTTCTTCGGGATACTTGCTAACACTTGGTGGGGAAGAACCCGCTCCGATGTTGCGCAAGGAATTTGAAGTTAGTTCGCAGATTGTTTCGGCAAGACTTTATGCGTCTGCACTAGGAATATATAACATTTATATGAATGGGGAAAAGGTAGGAGATGAATATTTTTCACCAGGACAGTCGGTGTATTCAAAAGAGGTGTATTATCGTGCCTATGATGTTACCGATTATGTGAAGGAGGGGGACAATGCAATTGGTGTCATGTTAGGGCATGGACGTTATGATAGAGCAAAGGCTACATGGGGAGATACGTTGGCTTTTTGCGGAAAGCTGGTATTGAACTATGAGGATGGAAAGAAACAGGTGATTGTATCAGATTCTTCATGGATGGGATATGCAGATGGTCCAATACGAAATGATGATATGTTTTTGGGAGAATATTATGATGCAGGCTTTGAGGTAGATGGTTGGACAGATGCGGAGTTTAGCGAAGAGAATTGGAGAAATGTATCTATTTATGAAGGTTCTAAGGTCAAATTAGTTGCATCGGACAGTGAGCCTGTGAGATGCATACAGGAACTTTCTCCGGTGACTGTTACAGAGCCAGTGGATGATGTATTTGTATATGATTTCGGTCAGAATATGAATGGAATGTGTCGCATTAAGGTGAAAGGAAAGCAGGGACAGGTTATTACACTGCGTTTTGCAGAGGCACTAAATGAGGAAAACATGTCATGTAAGGATGATCTAGTAGGAACTATTTGGACTCAGAATCTATATACAGCAGATAACACGGACTATTATGTACTACGTGGTACAGAAGAAGAGGTATATGAGCCTGCTTTTGTATGCCGAGGTTTTCGATATGTTCAGATTACAGGGATAGAAGAGGCACTTCCGATAGAACAGGTAACAGGAGTGGTGTTATCTTCGGACTTGCAGAGAAATGGTTACTTTGAGTGCTCAGATGCGAATGTGAATCGCTTATATCAAAGTATTTATTGGACACAGCTTGATAATTTTGTAGATATTCCAGTGGATTGTCCGCAAAGAGATGAGCGTTTTGGCTGGGCTGGTGATGCGCAGGTGTTTGCACCAACAGCTGCATATAATGCGGATATCTATCAATTTATGAGACAGTATGTGACTGCACTACGTTTAGGGCAGAATGCGGATGGTTCATACCCTGAGCTTGCACCAAGTATTAGTACCGATGGTGGAAGCAATGGCTGGAGTGATGCAGGTATTATTTTAGTATGGGAATTATACCAGCAATACGGAGATATTACCATTGTAGAAGAGAACTTCGATGCTATGTGTAGATATATGGAATACTTGGTGGAAACGAGTGACAATTTTTTGAGAGTACGTTCTGGCTATAATGACCATAATGCGGTATCGACGTTGGATGATACGATGTGTAATACAGCGCAGTGTGCATATGTTGCAAATCTTTTGACTAAGATGTGTGAAATTGTGGGAGAAGAGGAACTTGCTAAAAAATATCAATTGGTTGCAGAACAATATAAAAAAGCGTGGCAAGAGAACTATATAAATGAAGATGGTTCTATAGATTGTTGGTTACAGTCAGCATATACATTAGGAATTGCCTTCGATTTATATCCGGAAGGGTTAGAAACAGCAGGAGCCGCATGTTTGAAGTCGGCGGTAGAGTTTAATGACAATCATATGAATACTGGTTTTGTGGCAACACCGTATTTATTACAGACCTTATGTGATTATGGTTATGCAGATACTGCGTATAAGGTTTTAATGCAAACGACATATCCATCATGGAATTACATGCTTTCACATGGTGCTACAACAATGACAGAAGCATGGAATACCTACTATGATAATGGAGATGGAACTTATGGTATTAATGGATCATTGAATCATTATGGACTAGGAGCAGTTGGAGCTTGGCTTTATGAAGATGTATTAGGAATTAAACAGGATGAAAATAATCCGGGATTTAAACATTTTTATTTAGAACCTATTGTAGGAGGAGGACTATCATATGCCAAAGGAAGTTATGAAAGTGTATATGGTACCATTGTTAGCGAATGGAGTGTAGAAGGAAATGAGTTAGTATTTCGCTTTTTGATTCCAACGAATACTTCAGCAACCGTATCCTTGCCGAGTGTAGAGTATCAGAACCTGGAGTTGCAGGCAGGTGAATATGAGTATAGAGTCAAGATAGATTCATGATAATATAGAAATATACTTGCAAGTAATTTACTTCAAAGTTAATAAAAAAGACAATAGTCAAAAATAGGTCTAATATAGGAATATATTTTCTTCATACAATCAAACTATATATAAAATGGTGCAAAGGTGATTCACAAATGCAGTATAGTTTGATTGTGCAAAAGTTGCAGCAATATAGAAAAAAATCCAAAATTTTGCAAACAGAGATGGCAGAATATTTAGATATTACGCAAAGTGAATATAGTAAAATTGAGCTTGGGAAGTCAAAGCTTCCTTATGAGGTATTGGATAAACTTCGTAAGAGAGGTTGCGATATTGATATGCTGATTATTGGAGTTGAGACAGGGACAGTACTTCCTAGTGTCGAAAAGGTGTATGTAGAAAGTGATACACTCAAATTCGTCAGTTGGCTGAAGCTATGTGAATGGGCAATGCAACATTGGAGAAATGAAGATGGACGTGAAGCAGAAATCGGTAGTAAGCTGTTAAAAGTTTTTGTTAATGACGAAAAAGGTTTGACTGCATTGGAGAAATTGCGCACAGCGAGTGGAATTTCGCAAGAGAAAATGGTAGAGATTCTAGGTGTGAATATCAAGAAGTATCGTCGTTTGGAAAAGGGAATTATTCAGCTGGATGCAGAACTTATGGCAAAGATTTATGAAGCCACCAAATGTAAGCCGAGTTTTTTCATGGATGAGAATAATTATTATTTATCCATAATCAGTGAGGAATGTCGATATGGAGAGAAACGTGAGGAACAGCTACAAGATTTGCTTACTATGCAGGAAAAGTTTGAAGTAAACGAATAATTACAAATGATGAAGAAAAATGTGTTAATTGTAGAAGATAATAGGGCTAGTATGGATGCACTGGTGGAATTGACAAGAGAATGTGATTCTACCAGTGTTATTTATTGTGCAACAAATAGTGCAGAGGCATATAAATATGCGATGGAAAATAGAATTGATTTATTTCTTATTGATATTATGCTGGATAACAAGGTGCAAAATGATGTGTCAGGTATTTTCTTTGCGGATAAGATGAGGCAACAGGAGCGCTATAAGTTTGTACCTATGATATTTGTAACAGCATTAGTAGATCAGGCAATGGTAGCGTTTCACAAACTTCATTGTTACGGTTATATAGAAAAGCCTTTTGACTTTGATGTAGTGAGGAAGACAATTCGGGAGGCATTGCAATATCCCAATAAGGATGAGCGGAAGGACCAGTATTTTTATTATAGAAAAGATGGCATTTTATATTCGGTAGAAATGCAAAGAATCATGCATGCAGAAACGCATAGACGTGTATTGAGTATGCATTTGTTAGATGAAACGATAGAGCTTCCTTATATGACCTGTAATTCTTTGCTAGAAAAACTGAATGGTCATGATTTCCTGCAATACAGTAGAAATGGGATTTTGAATCGAAACTATATTGATTATGTAGATCATACCAATCGTTATATTAGGATGAAAAATGGAGATATGTTGGAACTGGGAAGTGTAATGAAGAAAAGGTTTATGCAAGAGTTGAAGTATGGTTGTTAGAGTAGTTGAAATTTTGACAGAGTATATTGCAATCATTTTATGCCTTTACAAGGTGGCGCATAAAAGAATTAGGGCAGATATAGCAATAGCTGTACTGTTTTTAGTCGAGCTAATTATTGTATTGCTGATTGACTTAAAGTGTATGTCACGTGCGTATGAAATGATTGCATTGATAGGAATTTATATTTTTGTAAAAATCAAAATTGCTAATAAATGGAGCAATGCGTTAGTTGTATATGGAAGAACTTTGGTATATATAACCATATGTCAAATAATTTTATATTGGATATTCAAAGCTATGGATATTGGGGTAATGAAAACAGAGTATGGTGGTATAGTTGTTAATAGTACGATATGTTTAGGGATATGGAAGTGGAAAAATGCATATTGGAATATTATTCTTGAAAAAGGAAAAAGGCATAAAGCAACAATTTTAATATTATTATGCATGATATCATTGTTTATGCTGCTATTTATCTATAATATGGGGAAATGTATAAATTATGCATTGGCAATGCAGTTCGTAATTGGAATTATGGGGGTGAGTGTTGTTGGAGTTTGGTGGATTGAAGCAGAAAATGAAAGCTATTATAGAGAAAAAGAGCTTCAAATATATAAAACATATAACCATGCCTTTGAGGATGCAATAAAAACAATCAGAATTCGTCAGCATGAATTTGAGAATCATATTAATGCAATACATTGTATGCAATATACCATTAGAAATTATGAGGAATTAGTTTTAGAACAGGAGCAATATTGTAAAAAAATACTAGAAGATAATTCAATAAATAAATTACTGAGTTTAAATCTTGAACCAGTATTAGTAGGATTTTTATATTTCAAAATAACGCAAGCGAAAAAGGAAGGAATACATACGTTATATGATATTCAGTTTAGGAATAAAATTCTTAATATAGAGTTATATGAACTGATAGAATTAATGGGAATACTACTAGACAATGCGATTGAAGCATTGAATGAGAGAAAAGAGGATAAAAATATAGTTTTACGTTTAAAAGATGAAAATGAAACTATTATAGAGGTGGCAAATACAAGTCGCATTTATACAAATACTGAGATTGAGAAATTTTGTATAGATGGATATAGTACAAAGAGCAACAAAAGAGGAATAGGACTAACAAGGGTAAAGGATATAGCTAACAAATATAAAGCAATATTGCTTATAGAAAATTGTGATTATGAAGCAAGTAATTATTTGAGTTTCAAAATTGTTTGCAAAAAATAGTATAAGTGGCATAATGCTTAAAGTGCAACTGATTAATTAGGGCCATTGAAATTGATTGGAGACTTTGTGCGTAATCTTTTTTCCAGTGTTTTAAGTAATGAAAAGGCTGAATACTCACTATTAAGAGCATTCAGCCTTTTCACTAATTTTGGGAAGGAAAAGTCGGTTCTCCAAATAATAATAGGCTATTGCCATATTCAACGATATCCCAATAAGAAGATGCCATAACAAATGACATCCCAATTGCCATCATCGAATTCATAATCTTTTTAAACACATTTCTCACCTCGTTTCTTTCGTAATTTTGCTATTACTAACTGCATGGAATGCAGCATAATAGTCCAAAAACCAATAGGAGCAAGCGCAGTGTCATAGAACAAAGCTGTTAGTATCATGTCGTAGAAGGTTGCTATGAAAATATGGAACTTGCCACGGCTAATATCCTCAGCCGATAAAAGTGGTCTTGTGTCGGAAGTGACCGGTCCAATATGAAAATTGATAAATATACAGATGCACAGCGCAAAAATAGTAAATCCATATGTCGGTATTAAATCGTTTAAAGGTACTGTTACTAGATAGAAATACCCGAAGGAAAAAGCAAAACAGGATAAATAATGTTTAAAATGCAATCCGCCTGAAATGATGCGAAGCGGTAATAGGATTAGTATGGAATATAGAAATTCTTTTAGGTGTCCTGTTATGGTGAAGAATAGCAAGAACAGAATAATTTTGCTACCTTCATAAACTATGCAGGAAAAGAAATAATTCAGTTTGGCTTTTTCGGTTGCACTTATGTCTGGTATGGTGTCGAGATAATCAGATATGACACGCACGAACTATCACCTCCTTGCGTCTAAGTGTAGTGCAAAAAGATAAAAAAACGAAAAATACAGCATGAAATGCAGTAAATGAACAACAAAGTATAGCAAAAAAGAGAAAAAAGGGTGTTTAGACGAAAAAAAGAATAGTTGGAAACAAAAACAAAAAATTTGAATAGGATTGCTTTTTGTGAGTGTTATTGTGTTACCTGTGACCTGGGTAATGACAGGGTTTGCAGGCGAATATGACAGATGGCAGATAACATAGATGATTATAGATACGGTAGGACACTTTTAACTTATGGAGTAATATTAGTTTTCTTGGTTGTAGTGTTACCGTTTGTGAAACGTTTAGGGAAAAAAGAGTGTCTGTTTGTTGCAAAGATTGCTCTATTTGTAGTAGTTGTTTGGTCAGTACATGTTAATTGGAAAGCGATAGCAAGAGATAGGGACGTTCAAGCAGTACGGCAGTATGATTTTGTGGATGAACTATTATGATTTTGAACATTATGCGGAGTAGGTGAACATAATATTGAGTTTAAATATGTAACACCAGGAATCAAACTGGGCGGCTTCCTTTCGATAGGTACACTAATAGTATTATGCGTGTGGACAGTAAAGAAACGTTATACGCACGAACTATCATTTTCAGGGCATAAAGTGTAGTCTTTCAGTGTAAAAAGACCGAAAATACCGTATAAAATACAAAAAAAGCGTAAAAAAGTGTATATTTTGAACAGAAAATGGTTGTAAAAACGTAAAATAGACAAGTTGGTGCGGGAAAAACGAAGATAATATCATATTCAACTATTGTAAGTATAGAACCAATGGTAGTGAAGGTAGAACACTAGCGCATGGAACGATACCAAAGAACAGAGGAGATATGATGATTAATGGAGAATATCTTGTGCATAGAAGCAGGACAACGTATAAAAGGTATACGCAAATTAAAAAAGATGACGCGAGAAAGCTTGGCAGGTAAAGCTGGGATATCCAGCAAGTTTCTTTATGAGATTGAGCAGGGGCAAAAAAAGTTTTCAGCAGAAGCATTATGTCGCATTGCAAGCGCATTAGGTGTGAGTTGTGATTATATTATGACAGGAAAGATTGTTTTGTGTGAGTATGAGGAGGGAGTAGCAGAAGTGATAGCATTATTTGACAGTGAACAACAGCGTAAATTGATACCGATATTGGTGCAACTGCATGAATTTATAAATTAAAAATATAGGAATTACAATCGGTTATTTTGTTGCAAGAGACAAGATAACCGATTTTGTATGTTAATATATTACATAAAAACTTTATAAAATGCGAAAAAGGATATTGTAAAAAGACTAATGTAAAATTATAATATGCGGGGAACACAGAATTTGTAAGTTTTAGTAAAAAATTTACAAATGGGTTAGATACCTAATCAAGGTGAGGAGAACGATTTTGATGAGGCATAAGGCTGCAATAAAGATATGTGTTATATTTTTAGGATTATGCATGACAATAATTCTGGTAAATGAATTTGATAGACGTAAAAGTATGTCTAAGGCAATAGAGTTCATGCATGCAGAAAACGAATATATGAGTGATGAAAACTTCGAACTTGCATTATGGAATGTGACTGGAGAGCCAGACTCATGGGGGAGCGATATTTTTATCAAATGGTGGTACAACCCAAATGATGACTGCTATTATTTTTTTGTACCTAAGAGTCTCGCAGAGAAAGGTATGCATTGGATGTTTTCTGAGGCAGACAGTGTGACTATTGATGGTACGCAGATAGACAATGGTTCTTTATGTGAATTGGCAGAAGGAACATATCAGGTAAATATAGAACGTGCAGAACAGACAAGTCAATTTAATATGGCAATACGATATTCGTCGAACATCGCTAGTATGTTTTTAAAAACAGAGTCAGGAAGTATGGATTATCTTCATGAATCAAAAGAGAATTTTGAGCGAGGAGAGTATACCTTATTTGCAGGAAGAGGAAATCTGTATTATACAGGTAACATAGAAGATATACATTGTAGAGGAAATGCTTCTTGGGAGGACACGGACAAGAAGTCATATCAGATAAAATTAACAGAGAAAAAGGATTTACTAGGGATGGGAGCTGATAAGCAGTGGATTTTGCTTGCGAATGCTTTCGATAACACTTTGATGAGAAATACCTTGGCTTTTGATATAGCACAGGAGTTAGGGGTATCCTTTACACCTGATTCAGAATGCGTAGATGTGTATGCCAATGGACAATATATTGGAAATTATCTTCTGACGGAGAAGATTGAGATAGACAAGGAACGTGTAAATATCTTGAATTTGGAAGAACAGATGGAGTTAATGAACAAAGAAAAGGCTTTGGAGGAATATGAATTCTTCATGGAGCAACAAGGGCGTTTGTTTAGTACAAAGGGATATCGTATTGAGAAACAGCCGGAAGATATCTCGGGTGGTTATCTTCTAGAGATAGAGGTAAGTGATCGTTATGGATTGGAAGCCAGTGGATTTATGACATCTAGAATGCAGCCGGTGGTGTTTACGAGTCCAAAGTATGCCTCCTATGAACAGGTATCTTATATTGCCAATCGTTATCAGGATATGGAAGATGCTATTTTTTCAGAGGATGGCTACAGTCCTTATACAGGCGTTCACTTTTCAGAATATATTGATATGGATTCTTTTGCAAGAAAGTATTTGTTAGAGGAACTTACTAAGAATTTGGATTCTGCATTTACAAGTCAGTTTTTCTATAAGCCTGATGATTCTGTAAGTACGAAATTTATTGCAGGTCCTGCGTGGGACTATGATAAGTCAATCGCAGCATCTGGCATTACGGATAAAGGAATTGATTTACATGACCCGAATGGTCTTTATGCGGCAACACAAACGAAGGATTCGGATATTTGGTATGCGCTCTATAATCAGGAAGAGTTTCGGACATATGTGATTGAGATTTATCACAAAGAGCTGGAGCCATTGGCAAGGGAGATTGCAAAAAGTCGTATTGATGAATATACAGAATATATGCTGGATTCGGCTATAAATAATGCGATTAGATGGCAAGTGTTTGTAGAGGAAGCAACTCCGGAAGGCAAAGAATTGAAATATAGAGAAAAGACAACCGAGCTGAGAGATTTCATAAGTGCCCGATTGGATTTTCTGAATCAGGAATGGAGTGTGCAGAAGTAAATGAGTGAATACAGACATGAATATAAATATCAGTGTGCGCTACAGAAGCTACTGGGTATAAGAAATCAAATAGAGCCCATCATGTATCAAGATTCTAACGTAGGGGATGATGGAACCTATACGATTCGAAGTCTCTATTTTGACGATTATAACAACAGATGCTTTTATGAGAATGTAAATGGAACGGATCCTAGAGAGAAGTTTCGAATTCGCATTTATAATGGAGATACTTCTTTTATCAAGCTGGAGCTTAAGAGAAAAGAGCGCGGAAAGACAAAGAAGTTATCTTGCCATTTGAATGAAGAATTGTGCCGTATGGCAATGGAGGGGCAACTGCTTCCGATAGAAGCTGTTGATTCTGCTGTATATCGAAAGTTTTGCATACAGCAGAGTACAAGGCTTTTACAACCGAAAGTAATTGTGGAGTATGACAGAGTTCCCTATGTTTATCCGGATGGAAACGTTAGAGTGACTTTTGATTTGCAGATTCGGAGTAGCGATAGGATAGAGAATTTTTTGGATAAAGAAATAGCATCAAGGCTTATTATGCCAACGAATCAGCATCTTTTAGAAGTGAAGTTTGATGAGTATATACCGGATTTTATCTATCAGGCGATACAGACAGAAAGGCTTCAGCAGACGACTTTTTCAAAATATTATATGTGTAGAAAATACGGAATGGGAGGAATTGTTTTATGAGTATACAGGATACATTTAAAAAATCATTTCTAACAAATTTTAATACGGGAGATATCAGTACGCAGGATATCGTAGTGACCTTAATGATAACATTGGTATTAGCGCTATACATATTTTTCATTTACCGAGTGATCAGTAGAAAGAATTTTTATAACAAGAGCTTTAATGTTTCGCTAGCAGCATTAGCGATGATCACAGCAGCAATTATTATAACCATTCAGTCTAGTATCGTAGTATCCCTTGGTATGGTAGGTGCGCTTTCTATTGTACGTTTCCGTACGGCAGTAAAGGATCCGCTTGATCTTGTGTTTTTGTTTTGGTCTATTGCAGTAGGTATTATTTGCGGAGCTGGATTTTATAATATCGCGGCAATTGTTTCTATTATTATAACAATTATGATTTTTGTGCTGGATATGATTCCGGTGGCAAAGGTACCTATGATTTTGGTTGTGCGAGCAACCTATAGTGACATGCAAAATGAAATATTGGATGTTGTAGCTGCTGAATCGAAATATTATAAAGTAAAATCAAGAAATATAACGAATGGTCAGCTGAATATGATTGTTGAGCTTAAAACAGGTAATGAAAGTGAATTGTTGGATGAAATATATAATATTGAGGGTGTGGAATATGCTTCCTTACTTGATCATGATGGAGAAGTGACATTCTAGTTATTTAAGATAAAAGGATAAACACTTTTGAATGGAATTGACTGAATTCGTTGACAAAATTCAGATTTAAAGATACACTAAAATTAACGAAGTGCTTCAAAAAGGAAGGAGAATGGTTATGAAAAAGATTGCAAAGAAATTTTTCGCAGCAGTTCTGGCGATTGCATTAGTATTTACTGTAGCACCCGTAAGTAAGGTCGAAGCAGCGGGTGAAACATGGATTAATAATGGAGATGGATGGCATTATTTACAAGGAACAGATATTAAAGTTAAGATGGCTGATAATATGATAAGAATATCAGGAACTGGAGAGTTACCGGATTTTGATTATTGGGAGTTGTATAAGCGTCCTTGGGACAAAACAAGCTATGAATATGTAACGATTGATGACACCATTACTTCTATTGGAAAATATGCCTTTTATGGTGTAAAGAGCATTAAGCATGTTACTATGGATTCTAAGACTTTTATTAAGGACTATACTTCATTTGAAGGAATTTCTTATATGCCAATATTCCGTATTAATGGTAAACAGGAAAGAACGGAAATGATTGGAACAATTCCATATACGAGTTTGGATAGTATCAAAGCTTTTGCACAGACTAATAGTATGGGAGCTTGCTATATATTTGATGATAAGAACACAGCAACTGCTTTTCAGACAAGCGTGAATCCATCAATATGGAATGTATACTGGGCAACTGATGAGGATGCACCTTGGGCAGATGTAAACAGCAATAGTAATGGTGGTGTTGCTACACCGATTTTACGTTTGGCAAACACAAATCCAGACCCTTCTTATAAGGTTTCTGCACAACGTAGATATCCTGGTAGAGCTTGCTATGAAGCATATGCGGCATTCATTGGTGATTATACATTTGCAACAACCTATAGCATGGTTGTGGAAAAGAGCAACAAGGTTGTGGAGAAAACAGATAAGCCGATGCAGTATACATTGACGATTCCACAGAAATACAGACAGGTTGGAAGAAGTTTCCGTTTATTAGCAATCGGTTATGGCGTGGTAAATATTTATGATGATTTAGATATGAACCTTGATACGATTACCTTTGAAACAGATACACCAACTACTGCATATGCATTGGTATACAAGTAAATAGAGTTACTAGAACAGTATTCGATTGAATGTTTTTCAAATATAGAGTATAATTTTATGTAATCAATAAAAGCTATCATGTAAATGATAGCTTTTATTGATTAATGGGAAAAGGTTGTAACATAGTGGTAATATGCAAGCTGCACAGCTTGCACTTTTTGTGTGATAGGCAATTGCTGTAGAGAAGTGAGATTTAGGCAAGAATATTGTATGAAATTCTTGCAAGTGGATAGGAGATTAGACAGAATGATTTTAGTAATAGACTGCTTTAAGCTTGTTAAGGGTGCAGGTAAAAGTATTGGTATTTATAATTTGGCATTGAATCTGGTAAGAAATTTGGTCGCAGAGAAGGCAAGAAGTACGGATTCAACGATTCAGAATACAAGGATTCTTGTATTGGGAACAGAGCAGAATGCAAAGGATTTTAAGATGGAAGGGGTAGAGTTTATTTCTATGAAATATAATCCACTCAATAAGCTTTTTTGCATTTTTTGGGAGCTTTTTCTAGCACCTTTTTATGCTAAAAAATATAAGGCTGACCAGATTGTCTATCCGAGAGGATTTTCTTCTATGTTACATCTGACAAAAGAGACGATTATTGTGCATGACATGATTCCGTTTTATTATGATAAGCATTATCCGGGTTTTTTCAACAAGCTGGAGAATTTTTATATCATGTGGAGATTAAAGGCATCGATTAAACATTGCGACAAGGTTATAACCATTTCACAGGCTTCCAAACAGGATATTTTGGAATATGCTCATGTAAGGGAGGAGAAAATAGAGGTAATAAATAACGGATGCAATTTGATTCAGCCTGTGGAAAATCAAAAACAGGATTACTTTATAGCGATTACATCCGGACTTCCTCATAAAAATGCAGAAGGAATTGTGAAGAGCTATGAGGCGTATTATAAAAGAGTGGAACGTCCGCTGTCTTTGAAGATTATAGGTATTGCTGACTGTGATGAGTTTTCGATATTGCAGGAAGCAAAGGGACACATAGAGTGTTATAAATATATTGCGTCGAATGCAGAAATGCACAAAATGATTGCAGATGCAAGAGGTTTTCTGTTTTTGTCCTTAGTGGAGGGGTTTGGATTCCCGCCATTAGAGGCAATGCAATTAAAAACGGCTGTTATTTGTTCTGGTATCAGTTCCCTGCCGGAAGTAGTAGGAGATGCAGCATTGCTGGTTAATCCTACAGATTATAAAGAGGTTGCAGTAACGATGGAGAGGTTGTCACAGGATGAAGTGCTTCAGGAAGAGTTGATTGAAAGAGGGAGCAAGAATGTGGAGCGCTTTACGTGGGACAAAATTGTGAAGCAGTATTGGAAGGCGCTAGTAGGATAGAGATATGAAAAAATATGACAAAATTATAATCGGTGCTGGTCTTTATGGCTTGTATTCCGCATTGTTCTGTGGCGAAAAAGGACAAAGTGTACTGGTATTAGAGAAAGATCCGACACCATTTCGTAGAGCCACTTATATTAATCAGGCAAGAGTACACCAAGGATATCATTATCCAAGGTCCATTTCGACTGCCTTAAAGTCAGCGGGTTATTTTGAACGCTTTAACAAGGATTATGGATTCTGTATTAATCGGGAATTTGAGAAGATTTATGCGACATCGAGTGAATACTCATGGTCAAGTGGTGAGCAGTTCAAAAAGTTTTGCGATGCTGCGGAGATTCCGTGTGAGGAATTACAACCGGGAAAATTTTTCCGGGATGGCATGTGCGATGGAGCGTTTTTGACAAGAGAATATACCTATGATGCTATGATTTTGAAAGATTATTTTCTGGATAAGCTGGAGCAACTGAGGAATGTTGAGATTTGGTATGGTGTGGATATTGTCAGCATTGGCAGAATGAGTGATGTGTATGAACTGACGCTTGCAGATGGCAGGAGTATGCAGACAGGATTTCTTTTGAATGCCACTTATGCATCCACGAATCAGATTCTTGATATGCTGGGATTTGAGAAGTTTAAGATTAAGTATGAATTGTGTGAGATTATTCTTTGTGATGTGAATGAGAAGCTCAAGCCATACGGATTTACAGTAATGGATGGCCCGTTTTTCTCGATTATGCCTTTTGGTAAGACAGGGCTACATTCTCTGACATCGGTTACGTTTACACCGCATACCACAAGCTATGATTCGACACCGACATTTGCCTGTCAGGAGAAGAGTGATGGATATTGTAGTGCTGCAAGCCTTGGTAATTGTAATGATTGTCCGGCAAAGCCTGCAAGTGCGTTTCCTTACATGGCAAATCTTGCAAGAAAATATTTGAGAGAAGAATATGGTTTTTCGTATCATGATTCGCTATTTTCCATGAAGCCGATTTTGATGAGTTCAGAGATTGATGATTCCAGACCAACCGTGGTTAGGACGTATTCGATCAATCCTACTTTCGTAGGTGTTCTTTCAGGGAAAATTAATACAGTGTATGACTTAGATGAGGTATTAAGTAATGACTAATATAAAAAACAAAGAGAAGAATTTCATGTCTGCGGTGATCTATGTGCATAACGCAGAGAAACGTATAGAGGCCTTTTTACGAGCTGTTATGAAGGTGATGGAGGATAACTTTGAACATTCAGAGATTATCTGTGTAAATGATGATTCGGATGATGATAGTGTATCTGTGATTAAGAAGGTTAGTAAGGAAGCACAGCATACATCGGTTTCGGTATTAAATATGAGTTATTATCATGGACTTGAGGTGGCCATGAATGCGGGTGTCGATCTTTCGATTGGAGATTTTGTACTGGAATTTGATGCCACCATTCTTGATTTTGACGAAGAAGAAATTATGAACGTATATCGTAAGTCATTAGAAGGTTATGATATTGTGAGTGTTTCACCGAATTGCAAACAGAGAGCAACATCGAAGGTTTTTTATTATATTTTTAACCATTTTACAGATTATTCTTATCAGATGCAGACAGAACGTTTTCGTATCCTGAGCAGGAGAGTAATTAATCGTATTAGCGGTATGAATAAGACGGTACCTTATCGAAAGGCGGTTTATGCAAATTGTGGTTTAAAAACAGCGAATATGAAGTATGCGACAACAAGAGTTAAGACAGCTTCGAGGGATGATAAGAGAGAGGAAAAGTATCGTAGGGATTTGGCGGTAGATTCTCTGATTTTATTCACTGAAATAGGGTATCGTTTTTCGATTACTATGACGATTGTGATGATGCTGGTTGCGGTATTGGTTGCAGCGTATTCGGTAGTGATTTATCTTCTTAGCACACCGGTAGCAGGCTGGACAACGACAATTTTCTTTATGGCGTTTGCGTTTTTTGGTCTATTTGGAATCCTTACGATTATCATTAAATATTTGCAGATATTAGTTGATTTGGTGTTTAAGAGAAAAAAATACAGTTTTGAAAGTATTGAGAAATTGACAAAATAGGAGGAGCGAAAGTGGTAGCGTTAGTTGGATATACGGGCTTTGTGGGGAGTAATATTTATGCAAAGGGACAGATTGATCAGGTATATAATTCGAAAAATATAGAGGAAGCATACGGCTTAGAACCGGATTTGCTGATTTATTCAGGGCTTCGTGCCGAGAAATACTTAGCAAATAATGCGCCTGAAAAAGACATGGAGCTGATTGAGCAGGCAAAAGAGAATATTAGAAAGATTGCACCGAAAAAGCTTGTTTTGATTTCAACGGTAGATGTGTGGAAGGAGCCAAATGGCAAGACGGAAAAGGATGAGGTTGATTGCGAGGGACTTCATGCGTATGGTTTGAATCGTTATCGTTTAGAGTGCTGGGTAAGAGAAAAGTATCCGGATGCATTGATTATTCGTTTGCCTGGATTATTTGGAATCAATATCAAGAAGAATTTTATCTATGATTATATCAATGTGATTCCTTTTATGTTGAAAGAAGAAAAATTTGCAGAGTTATCAGTCAAGGAGCCGGAATTATTGAAGGAATGCTATGACTTACAGGATAATGGTTTTTATAAGTGTAGGGAGCTTTCGGCAGAGAAGAAGGAAGGATTGAAGGCATGCTTTAAGAAGCTGGGATTTACGGCACTGAATTTTACCGATAGCCGTAATGTGTATCAGTTTTATCCATTAGAGCGTCTGTGGGATGATATTCAGGCAGCATTGAAGCATGATATCAGATTATGGCATCCTGCCACAGAGCCTGTCTCAGCAGCGGCTGTGTATGAGTATCTGACAGGAGAAGTCTTTTGCAATGAGCTTGGTGGAGAGCCTGTTTTCTATGACTATAGAACCGAATATGCTGATGTGTTCGGCGGCAAAGACGGTTATATCTGTGATAAAGATGAGATTTTACAAAGAATTGGAGATTTTGTAAGTAATAAATAAGGTAATTAGGAAAGTACTGAATAATTACAGATAGGAATGGTGAAGATATGAAGCTTGCAATATCAAATATCGCATGGACAGTAGAACAGGATGAGCAAATGTATGGATTGATGAAAGAGATAGGTTATGAAGGTTTAGAGATTGCCCCAACCAGAATCTTTCCACAGAATCCTTATGAGAATCTGAAAGCTGCCTTAAAGTGGCAGCAGGAATTAGAAAAGAAATATGGTTTTAAGGTGCCATCGATGCAGTCAATCTGGTTTGGCAGACAGGAGAAAATCTTTGGAAGCGAACAGGAAAGAGAAATACTGAGTACATATACGAAAAAGGCAATTGATTTTGCAGCAACAATCGGCTGTAAGAATCTCGTATTTGGTTGTCCGAGAAACCGTGTAGTTCCAGAAGGAATGTCAAAAGAGTTTGCGTTACCGTTTTTCAAGGAGCTTAGTATGTACACAGCAGAGAAGGGAACGGTAATTGGTATGGAGGCAAATCCTCCTATCTATAATACGAATTATATTAATGATACGAAGGAAGCATTGGAACTTTTGAAACAGGTTGAGGTACCGGGATTTGGCTTGAATCTAGATGTTGGAACTATGATTTGTAATCATGAAGCAGTAGAAATTCTAGAAGGATATGTGGAAGGAATTAGTCATGTACATATTAGTGAACCGGGATTGAAGCCGCTTGAGAAGAGAGGTTTGCATAAGGAGTTGGCTGCTTTTTTGAAGGAGAATGCATATTCTGGTTTTGTATCGATAGAGATGGGCAAACAGGAAGTATTTGAGAAGACAGCACTGGAAGAGATTATGTGCTATGTGAAGGAGATATTTGGATGATTTATGAGAAGCAGGAAGGTGTACCAAAGTTTGCGTGCACAGAATATAGCGGGAAAACGAAAGATTATGTGGTGCTGATTCCTATTATTAATGAAGGTGACAGGATTAGAAGAGAATTACAACGTGCTAAGGATCATCAGGTATCTTCCTACGCAGATATTGTAATCTGTGATGGTGAGTCTACAGACGGATGTACCAAGGAGGAGGTTTTACGAAGTCTTGATGTAAATGCCCTTCTTGTGAAGCAGGATGCTGGTAAGCAGGGTGCTCAGCTTCGTATGGGAATTTGGTGGGCATTGCAGAGAGGATATCAGGGGATTATTACGGTAGATGGAAATGATAAGGATAGTATAGAAGATGTTCCACGCTTTATTGAGAAGCTCCAAGAGGGATATGACTTGATTCAAGGGTCTCGCTTTATAAAGGGAGGAAAAGCTATCAATACACCTTTTATTCGTAATATATCTGTTCGATTGATTCATGCGCCGGTTATTTCCTTGACAGCAGGACAGTGGTTTACTGATACAACCAATGCATATCGTGCATATTCTGCAAAATACCTGACGGATGAGAGAGTAAAACCGTTGCGTGATGTTTTTATGACCTATGAGTTGCTGGCATATTTATCGGTAAGAGCGACACAGCTTGGCATGCGAGCGTGTGAGATTCCGGTAACACGTGCGTATCCGAAAAAAGGAAAAACGCCTACGAAAATAAGCTTTTTCAAGGGTAATAGTGAACTGATGAAGATACTTATTTTAAATTTATTTGGAAAATATAAGCCATAGGGTTTGCAAGAATGCGCTCTTTGTGCTATAATCCTCACGGTTATTAAAATTTTATAAAGTTTTTTGAAAAATTGAGGGAGAAATGGAAAACGTAAGAAGAAAAAACAAAATGATCGAAACTTATAGTTTGTTGCTAATGGATATGATTAGCGTACTTGCGGCGTATTGGTTAGCATTGGTTTTGCGATTTGATTTGATCAAAGAAGCGTATCCAAAGGATTATCATGCTACGGCAGGTGCATATATTTTGATTTTATGCCTGCTGTATACTTTGTTTCTTGATGGAAACAGAAACTTTTTTTGGCGTAATTTTTGGACAGAGTTATTCTATGTAATTCGCTATACGGCAATTATCATGGTTGGACTTATTGTTGTTTTGTATTTGAATCAGCAGGCGTATGAATTTTCACGTATGATTTATGCTATTTTTGCTGTGACCAATACGGTGATAACATTTACGGCACACATGATATTTAAAAAGTTTATGCTGGATTATTATCGTAAGAGCAACAGTAATAATAAGATGTTGGTTGTGACGTTAAATATGCTGGCTGATGAAGTGATTGCTAAGTTTAAAGAGGAAAATGCGTGGGATCGTGATATTACCGCTATGGCTTTGTATGATGTACAAAAACAGGGAAAGAATTGTAATGGTATTCCTGTAGTTGCGTCAAAAGAGGCTTTGTTTGACGTGGTATGTCAGATGATGGTGGATGAAGTGTTTATATGTCTTCCGGGTGTGCCTATGTTGGAAATTCGAGAGATGGTTACAAAATTTGAGGAGATGGGACTTGTTTGTCACTATAACGTAGATATATTTAGTCATTATCATCCAAATACTTTTGTACAAAAGATGGCAGGATATTCTGTGATTTCCTTTACGTTACAGTCTATGGACTCTAGAAGATTGCTTGTAAAGCGAGTGATTGATATTGTTGGATCTTTGGTTGGTATCATTTTGACTTGCATTATTACTCCATTTGTAGCACTTGCCATTAAGATTGATTCACCGGGACCAGTATTCTTCTCTCAGACAAGAATTGGTAAAAACGGTCGTCGCTTTAAAATATGGAAGTTCCGTTCCATGTACATAGATGCAGAAGAGCGCAAGAAAGAGTTAGAGGCTCAGAATGAGATTAAGGGATTGATGTTCAAGATGGAGCATGATCCTCGTATTACAAAGGTTGGTAATTTTATTCGTAAGACTAGTATTGATGAGACACCACAGTTTTTTAATATTTTTCTTGGTGATATGAGTCTTGTAGGAACACGTCCACCAACAGAGGATGAATTTGAGAAGTACAATGGTTATTATCGTAGACGTATGAGTATTACACCAGGACTTACCGGTATGTGGCAGGTAAGTGGACGTAGTGATATTCAGGATTTTGAAGAAATTGTAAAATTAGATCTTGAATATATTGATAACTGGTCATTGGCATTGGATATAAAAATTTTATTTATGACTGTATTTACAGTATTAGCAAGAAAAGGCTCTAAATAGAGTCTTTTTTGCGTTAATCCCCCTGCGTTTTCGATTTGCCAAGGTTGACTAGGTTACCATAAAGGTGCTATAATCAGAAGAACTTTGGGCATAATGATGGATAAAGAATCTGTTATTTTTATAGATAGCATGTAGGGTTAAGGTATACTATGGAAGAATTTCGATATTGTGAAATATTAAAAACAAATATCTGTGTTACCAATATGCAGGAGACAATTGAATATCTTAAGACTCATTTAGAAGAACTGCGTGGAAAGTATATCTGTGTATCGAATGTTCATACTACGGTAATTGCTTATGAGGATGAGGGATACCGAGAGATACAAAATAAAGCTGTTATGGCATTACCAGATGGTGCGCCGTTGTCTAAGTACAGCAGAGAACATGGATTTCCGGATGCTTCACGTGTAACGGGACCTGATTTGATGTTGGAATTGTTTGCTTTATCAGAGGAAATGGGATATCGTCATTTCTTTTATGGTTCAACACAGAAGACTTTGGATGATATGAGTGTTATGATGGAACAGAAGTATCCTAAGATGCAGATTGCGGGAATGTATTCACCACCATTTCGTAAGATGACTTTGGAAGAAGATGCAGAAGCAGTCAGAATGATAAATGAAACAAAGCCGGATTTTATATGGGTTGGGCTCGGAGCACCGAAGCAGGAGATATGGATGTCAGAGCATCAAGGCAAGGTAAATGGTGTAATGCTTGGTGTAGGTGCCGGATTTGATTATGTGGCTGGATATATTAAGCGTGCGCCTTTGTGGATGCAGAAACTTTCGATGGAATGGTTTTATCGGTTGCTACAGGATCCGACACGTTTGTGGAAGAGATATGTTGTGACGAATGCGAAGTTTATGTATTGGATGCATAAAGAAAAAAGGCAAAGATAAATGAAACAGGATGATATGATTTATTTTCATGCAGATGATTATGGGGTATCCAGAGCGCAGTCGGCAAGAATTTTGGATTGTTATTCAGAAGGAGTATTAAATAGCATTAGTGTTATACCAAATACACCAGAGCTGGAAAAGAGTCTTGCGCTTTTGGATACAGAAGATACACAAAATAAGATACGACGAGTTTTGCATTTGAATTTTGTAGAGGGAAGGCCGGTTGCTTGTGCAGAACAAGTTGATATGCTGGTAGATGATACTGGTTTTTTTTCGATTTCTTTTATAAAGCTTTTAAAATGGAGTTATTGTAAGAGGGGAGAAGAAAGAAAAAGACTTAAAGCACAGCTTAAGACAGAGATTGCAGCGCAACTCCATCAAGTGGTCGATGTGTGTGATTATAGGATTACGTCGATTGACTCGCATCAGCATTATCACATGATTCCCATTGTATTGGATGCATTGCTTGAAGTAATAGAAGAGAAGGGAATTAGGATTCAGGAGATGCGAATTCCGGTAGATCCGGTTTTGCCATTACTAAAGACCCCTTCTTTGTGGTTGAAGGTTCCGATTATTAACTGGGTTAAATGGGGGATTTTGTGGTTACAGTCTGGAAGAAATAGGAAAAAGATAGAGCAAAAAAATATAAAAGTGCCTGTCTTTTTTGGGATTTTCTTTACCTGTGAAATGAAATTAGATATTGTTAATGCGCTTATGCCTAAATATATTGCATATGCTCAAAGACAAGGGTGTTATCTTGAGTTAATGTTCCATCCCGGTAATCTTACAAAGCGGGAAGAACTGTTGGATGTGCGTTCAAAGGAGTTGGAAGAGTTTTATACATCAGAGAATCGTTTGAAAGAGGCAGAGTGTTTGAAACAGTTGAAGTGATAGCGTGTGACCTCTTTATTCATAGGGAATAAAGAGGATTACATAGATGGGAGAGTAGTGTGAAAAAGTGATTTTTTACACGCAAATTTGTGCCTGCGGCTCAAAGTTTGCAGGTGCTGGAAAGGCATGGCTATTATTATGAAAAAGAAATATGTAGTAATGATGTTAACAGTTAGTATGTTAGCTTTGACGGCATGTGGCAAGAAAGAGGATGTGGTCGCCGATGGTGGTTGCACATGCACTTGCGAAGCATGTCAAGGTTGTATGTATAAGGCAGGAGAAGATGCATCACAGGTTGCAGTAGAGGATGCAGAAGATGTCTTTGTGCAAGCATCTTCTGAAACAACAGAGGTGACTTCGCAAGAAGTGCAATCTACGGGAGATGCAACGACAGAGGGAACACAGACTGCACAAGGTTCTATGCAAGAACAGATACAGGAACAATTGAAGGAACAAACAGAGAAAACCGTTGCAGAACTGACCGAAGGAGAGAAGGAAGCCAGAAGACAGTTGCAGATCAATCTGATATCCGCAAGAGAACAAGCGTATGCAATGGAAAATTCCTTAGAGAAAACACAGAAGATTAACGAAATTGATAAGCAGATTTTGGAGAATAATGCATTTGATTTCTCAACAAAGACGGTTCAGTTTTTGGGGGACAGTATTACAGAAGGCATTACTGCCAGCAAGGATGCAGATGGTAATTATATCAGCTATGTGAATTATGCGAATGACTATTTGAAATTCGGAAATTATATGAATAATGGTAAGGCTGGAAGAATGTTTTCGGATTATGCAGGACCTGAGCTTTCCTTTAGCTTGGAAATGGGAAATATGTTTAATAACAGTGCTGATATTGCAGTGATTTTTCTGGGAGTAAATGATTATCTTACTGCTAGAGAGAATAAGCGTTACGGTGATTATTATGCAATGGAAAGTACTGCTGGTTATGTAGGTTCGGTACGATATGCATTAAAGCAGTTAAAGGAGAGTTATTCCAATCAGGAAGTATTTTTCGTGACAATGTATGGTATATCGAAAACAGCAGATAGTACGTATACAGATGTTACGGGGACCAAGGAACTGCAGGATTACCAAGATATGTTGCGTACCTTGGTAAATGACTATGGCTTTCATTTGATAGAGTTGCATGATGTTGGATTTATGGATTGTACAGATACAGCGACTAGCTACAGATATACAGCAGATGGACTTCACCCATCAGATGAAGGATATCGTATTCTAGGTGAACATATTGCGGCTGAATTGTCGATATATTATACACAGAATAAGTAATAGATACGATAATGATAAATGAGGGATACTCATGGAGGGTTTAAATCAAATAGAGGCTTGGGTGCTAATCTGGGTACAGGATACGATTAGAACAGAGCTTTTGGATAAAATAATGATATTTTTGTCAGCAATCAATAATGCTGGTTTGATAGCGATTTTGACAGTACTTCTGCTCCTGATATGGAGCAGATATCGACATGTTGGAATTGCAGCAGTTGCTTCTTTAACTACTGAGTTTATTTTGGTTAATGTTTTTTTGAAAAATGTGGTACAAAGAATACGTCCATATATTGTAAAGGAAGAATTAACTTTGCTGGGAGATGTGCCGGGAGATTATTCCTTTCCTTCCGGGCATACCGGTTCAGCATTTGCAGTAGCGATTGTGATATATCTATGTATGCCAAGAAAATATGGTATTCCCGCACTTTTGATAGCAACATTGATCGCAATATCGAGGATTTATAATGGGGCGCATTATCCAACAGATGTCCTTGGTGCAGTTATGGTAGCAACAGTAACTGGCGTGCTGGCATGGAAATATGTATTTCCAGTAGCGTGTAGATGCTTGCAAAAGATGGGAGATACACAGAAGGAGTAAATGTAAAGTGCAGATTTTACAGTGGTTAGTACTTGGTTTGTTAGTAACAATTGTGCCTTTTTTATTAGGAACGATACCGGTTAAATATATGAATCGTTTTCAGAGAACACCTGCAATGATGTATCTTTGCGGGTGGTTTGTGAGCTTTTCTGTATTTGAACTGGTTTCCGTTCCTTTTATTTTGTTAGAGCGAAGCTTTACGGAAGTGGTAGTAATCTATAGTTTGGTAATTATGATACTTCTGGTGGTATCTGTGTGGAATGGATATAAGGTTATTGCACAGTTATGGTCATGGAAGTCTTGGTGGAAAGATGTTGCGAAAATGTCTTGGTGGACAAGACTAGGGTGGCTTGTTGTAGCGATACTGCTTGTAATACAGCTAATTCATGCAGTGGTTTTTGAATATTACGATGGCGATGATTCTTATTATGTAGCGCAGGCCGTGATGACAAAAACTTTTAATACTATGTATTTGCGTGATAATTATACAGGATATATTTATCCATTGGATATCAGACACGCTCTGTCACCGACACCGGTTTATATTGCATGGATGTCTAAAGTGAGTGGGATTCATCCAACGGTCATAGCTCATAGTGTTTTGTCTGTTGCGTGGCTTGTGCTTATGTATTGTATTTATGAACAGATTGGTAAACGGCTGCTTGCGAAGAATAAAGATTGGATCCCATTGTTTTTGATTTTTATAGAAGTATGGTTTTTATATGGAAATATTTCGCTTTATACATCAGAAACATTTGCGATGACAAGAACCTGGCAGGGAAAAGGTTTGATGGCGGGAGTGATTCTTCCGGCACTGTTATTGAGTTTGATTTATCTTGCGGATCAAAAGACGCGGTTTGGAAACTGGTTGTTATTTTTGACGGTCATTTTGTCAGCGGTTTTTGCTACTAGTATTGCATTTATGTTGATTCCGACAATTGTTGGACTGTCAGCGGTGTTGATTGGCTGGCAGAAAAGGAGTGCAAAGACTGTGTTGTTGATGGGAGCAGGGTGCCTGCCATGCATATTACTTGGCTTTTGTTATCTCATGTTACGATAGAAGGGGGAGATACTGTGAAGGAGGCAATGGCGGTTGCTTTGGAGGATTTGTTACTATATAACAAGGATAGTGTTTTGGTGCTTTTGTTTTTGGTAGCACTGGTATTTCTATGGTTGGTGGAGCGTGACCGCAGAATAAGAACGATTTTATTATATTTATCAATTGCGTTGTTTGCTGTTTTTTTATGCCCTGTTTATGCGTGGATTGGACAGAAAATAGATGAGGAAATCTATTATCGTGTTTTCTGGACATTACCCATAGGACTTTTGTTTTGCTATGGTAGTGTGCAGCTCTTGATTCGTATGAAAAAGACGATAAGCAGGGTACTTGTTGGGATTCTTTTGCTTCTTGTAATCTGCATGAATGGTAAATTAGTATATAAAACAACACATTATGTAAAAGCTACAAATGCTTATCATGTACCTCAGATTGTCATAGATGTGGCAGAGGCAATCCGAATGGAGAAATATAAGCCAATAGCGGTGCTCCCGTCAGAATTGCTGTCGTCTCTCAGACAATACACAGGAGATATTTTTACACCGTATGGGAGAAATATTGTGGTGGAGCGTTGGAATTTTAACAGTGAGTTATATGATGCAATGGAAGCAGAGATATATGATGCGAAAGAGATTGCTACTCAGGCAAGAAAGGAACATTGTGCGTTTGTAGTATTGTCGGCATTTAAGCAGATGGATGGGAGTATGGAGGAGCAGAATTACTTTTTGAAAGAATGCGTAAATGGAATTTATAATGTTTATATGGACTATAATTATTTTGATGTGTATCTGGAACAGGATTTGTTGGATGAAGATATGTTAAAGTATGCAAAATGATTTGGTGAATGTTGACAGCCCCAAAATGGAATTGTAGAATAAGTGTATTAGATGCCTTTTGTGTGCGATGAAGGCAGAAATGAGAAGGGAGAAATGGCATGAAGAGAATAATAGGTTTATTGTGCGCATTTGTGATGGCAGTTATCGTTGCCATGCCGATGAATACAATGGCAGCAGAAGGAACAGTCTGGGTAAAGGTATCAGGTGAGGAAGCGTGGACGTATACAGATGGTCAGGGAACAGAAATCTTGGCAAAGATAATGGATAAAACCTTATATATTAGGGGAAATGGTGCAATCCCTGCATTTGAGCATTGGGGATTGGGGAACAGGCCATGGCATAATAAGACAATTTATAAGATTGTGATCGAAGAGGGTATTACATCGATTGGTGCGTATGCTTTTTCTGATATGAAAACATTACATGAGGTAACGATGCCTGTAAGTGCTTTTATTGAAGAAACAACTGCGTTTGGCAATACTCCTGTAGATAGTATTTTCTATTTCAAGGGAACCAATATTGTAAGTCGAAACATAGGTAATGTTCCATATACCAGTTTGGATAGTATTGTAGCATTTATGCAAAAATATAATGGAACTTATACATATCGAATGGATAACTATTATATGACGACTTGGGTACAGAACTCTGTTGTGCCTAAGATTGATAAGTTATCTCCTGTGGATGCAAATGCACAGTATTATAATCCAAACTATCCGATTATTAATACACAAAGTGAATTGAGTTTTGTGACTCCTAAAACAGATTATACAATGAATGCTAGTATTGTAAGTAAACAACAGGGAAAAGTAGCATTGGAAATATTTTCAATGGTTTTAGGGGACAAGACATATGCGACAGCATATAATATGTCTGTGCATAATTGGAAAGGTCAGATAAAGTATACAGAAGCACCAATGACGTATAAAATGACAATTCCTGCTGCATTTCAATATCCGGGAAGAAAGTTTACACTGATTCAGTTCGGAGAGGGTGTTGTAAATTTCCTTGAGGATGAGGATATGGATGATGCAACATTGACCTTTACAACGAATTATCCTTCTACGGTATATGCATTGGTTTATCAGGATGTGATAGAAGCGGTTCCGGAAGTGGTAGTACCGCAACAGTAAACATTAAATAAAGAATAAAAAATAAAAAAGAAAGGCAACATCTAGAACGATGCTGTCTTTCTTTTTTTGGGGTTCAATCGAATTTTATGAAAACTACTCACCTGTATCATATATTTTTTGGCTAATCGTATTGGATAGCTTGTCTGCAATCAGCTTTCGTCCTTGTGCATTTGGATAGGTAGTGCTGTCTGTTAGATAATTAGGGGCGTTTTCTGCACTAATATCAATTCCCCTAAGGTTATCAAGATAGGTAGTGTTTAGGGTAACGGCTGCTGATTTTGCAGCAATCATATAATCTGTGAGAGTGCCGTTGTCGGCAGTCTTCTTTTCATCGCAGTTTACGTGAGTTCCATCTTCTTCCATATAATAGCAGTAGGTTGGTGACATGATGATAAACTGGATTTGAGGATATTCTGCACGTATCCAGTTAATGCCCTGCATAATGGAATCGACATAAGAATTGGAGATATATGCTTCAGGGAAAATGGAATTTACCTGTGTATAGCCCTTTAAGTAATCTTGTGCGCCGCAGGAAAGAACCAAGATATCAACTGCGTTAAAATCAATGTTTTCTAACGTAGAAAGAGCATTTTCATAATCAGCAATCCTAGCGGTTTGAGGTAACGTAGGAAGTACATCATGAAGGAATGTATAGTCATTTTTTGAAATGCAAAGTGCTGTATAATAAAAAGAAAATGCATCATATCCGTGAGAGACATCAAATTCCATATTTTGAGTAGCCATTGTCATGTCTGGAAAACTACAGGTATAAGTAATCGCATTGGTGTTTTTAGAAACAAGGGCGGGAATGCCGCTTCCGTCTGAATAATCCTTTAAGCTGTCATCGCCTAACATGACAATATGTAATTCGCCATCATCGGTATAGTTTTCGATTGTATTGATGTCAACGGAATAATAATAATCTTCAGGTTCCGTGTTGGAGACATTAAAGTCAAAGGTTTCAACTGGAATTTCTTCTGCAGAACTATCCCACATAAGAAGTTTTATGGCACTAATAACAAAAACGATAATAATAATAGATATCAATGCAATATGGATAAGTGTGCTTACAGAAAGCTTTTGGGGCAAAAATTTTTTCATGTAGTATCCTCTCTGTATAATCTTAATAGTTACGTTTCTTATTTTACTACAATAGAAAAATGAGGGCAACCAATACTTGCCTAAAGTTGTACAAACATGTTATATTCGTTATTGTTTAGAGAGTATGTGTTTTTTTGTCGCAAAGAAGGAGATTTTGTAGTGAAAGAAAGAAGAGTAACGTTAAAAAATATTCTATTGTTACAAGCGATTATTATTATTTATACAATATCAAGTGTTATGGCAAAGATGGCTTCGGCTAATGGGGAAGACCCTTTTCGTATGTTGATGTTTTTAGCGTTGGAGTTTATGATTTTGGCTGTTTATGCGGTACTTTGGCAGCAGATGATTAAGCGCTTTGAGTTGTCGGTTGCCTATGCCAATCGGTCTATGGCGATTCTTTGGTCTATGATATGGGCGGTTATATTCTTTCATGATAAGATTACGTTTCGAAATGTTTTAGGTGTTTTAATTGTACTTTTAGGAACGGTGATTGTGAACTTGGATGCACGGGAGGAAGAACGGAATGATTAATCGATATTTATTATGCATGCTGATTTCGGTAAGTATTGCTTCTGTATCCCAAATTTTGTTGAAAAAAGGCACACTTCAGAAATATGATTCTGTTCTTAAGGAATATTTCAATCCATGGGTCATAGGTGGTTATGGAATGTTGTTTTTATCCATGCTTTTGAGTGTGTACGCGTATAGTGGTGTGGATTTTAAAAATGGACCTGTCATTGAGTCATTGGGAAATGTGTTTGTACCAGTGCTTAGTTGGTTTGTGTTTGGCGAAAAGCTTTCGGTGCGTAAAATAGCAGGAATTTTTTGTATAATGTTGGGAATTATGGTATTTTATTCTTGAAAAAAGGCTGTTGTGCAGGGAATACAACTTTGATATACTTGTTAAGATGTTTGTATAGGAGGAATAAGCTCAAAAATTATAAATTTGGGTAGAAAGATAGAAAATGAAAAAGAAAAAGGGTTTTGGTTTGTTTGGCACAAATAAAAGAAGACCGGAAAAAAAAGTGGATAAATATACAGAAGAATATTATGAAGAATATGATGACGAAGAGTACGATTCTGAATATGATGGCGATGACGAAGATGGCGCATATTATGAGGATGGAAATTATATAATGGATGAATCCGAAGAATACTACGAAGACGAGTATTACGAGTCTGAAGAGTACGAGGATGACTATTATGATGAAAGTTATGAAGAAGAACAGGCTTATATAGAGGATGACTCATATTATGCAGATGATTATAATGAATCGGACGAATATGACGAAACAGATGAGTACTATGAGTCCGAGGAATATGATGAACCGGATGAGTACTATGATTCGGAAGAATATGACGAATCGGATGAGTACTATGACTCGGAAGAATATGACGAATCGGATGAGTGCTATGACTCGGAAGAATATGATGAATCGGATGAGTATTATGGCTCGGAAGAATATGATGAATCGGATGAGTATTACGACTCGGAAGAATATGATGAAACAGATGAGTATTATGAATCAGAAGAATATCTTTATGCAGAGTATGATAATGAAGAAGGTTTTGATACCGGTTATGAAGGATATCAATCCCATTCTTATCGATCTGATGAAGAGGAAGGTGAACCGGATGAATATAGAGTTTTAACCTTCAGGGAGCGTTTTAACGAGATTTTAAGCAATCTTACAGCATTTGATGCTATAGTGGCGTTAACGGGTGTTGGAGTTTTAGTGGCGGCAATCATAACTTTTGGTATGTTAAGTGCATCTAATAAGATGGAGGAACAGATTCAAGCGATTGTACCAGTCGGAACGCAGTTAAGTAGTGTTGGTGTGGTAGGTCAAAGTGGTTTACTTGCTATGGCAGATGCGGGCATAGTAGCTCAGCAGGACACAGAGATTGAGGCAGAAGAAGTGATTCAGTCTGTGCAAGAAGAGGAGCCTGCAAAACAGCAGGTAAAGGTTAGCGTAAGTTTTACTTCTGTAGAGAAGGATTTGAAGATCCGGTTCACAGATTCTACGACAGGGACATTGATTACCGGAACTGCTTTCGAGGTTACTCTGACGAATAAGTCAAGTGGCAATAAGTTGGTTCTTACAGATGATGACAAAGATGGTGTTATTTATGCGAACAACATTAAAGCCGGAAAGTTTGATGCAATTATCACCTCGACGGATACCTATAAATTCCCAACAACAGCGCAACAGGTAACGGTTAAGGATAAGGTAGAATATGTTGTTATCAATGTGCAGGATGAGGTAAAGACAGAGGCACAGGTTAATGTAGCTGTTGAGGATACGGAAGTAAAGGCGGATGCAGTGACCGAAGAAGTGAAGTTAACGGATACGGTACAGTGGGTTGAATCATCAAAACAGGTTGCAAGCGGGACGGAAGGATACACTCAGATTGATAAGAGTACGATTCCGGATCCATCGCAGTTATCGGCAGCTTATTTCAGAATGGCTTTTGATACGTTGAACGTAACACTGGATCAGACGAGTTTGAAGCTTTTAGAAGGTACCAATGCAACCTTAAAAGGTTCATCTCATAATAATGAAGTAATAGAAAAAGATAATATAAAGACAGAATATCAATATACGACAGAGTGGAAATCATCAAATGAAAGTGTTGCGACAGTCTCTAGTGATGGAACAGTAACGGCAAAGAGTACTGGAAATGCGACGATTACATATAAAGTTACTAGAAAAACGATTACAACAAAGACAATTGTAGCGGAAACAGAAGGACAGACGACAGAAGATGGGGGAGCAGCAACCGGAGGTGAAACTAAAAAGGAAGTTTCTGAAATTGAGGAATTTTCCACGGCAACTTGTGAAGTGACGGTAGAAAAGGTACAGATATCGTCAGGTAATTTGGAGCTTACAAAAACAGCAGATGCATGTAATGTACATGGAACTCTTACTGTAAAACCTTCTAAGCTGGTATATTCTATGTCTGATGGAAGCACAAAGACGATGACAGAAGGTTTTCCGGCCGTATATTGGTCAAGTTCAGATTCTTCGGTAGCATCTATTGATAGTAGCACGGGTGTGGTTACAGGTGTAAAACAAGGAACTGTGACTATTACAGGACAGATTAAAGGAGTTAATGATGCTTCTGGTAAGGAACTGGATATTAAAGCGACAACAACAGTGAAAATAAATCCTGCGGGTGAATTAAGTGTTACACTTGACAGAGAGCAGGTATGGCTTGCGGTAGGGGGAAAGACAACACTTGTTTCTACGGTTTTAAATTATATATCTGATCAGAGTGTTACTTGGACAACTGCTGATGAGAAGATTGCAAAGGTAGATGATAAAGGTGTAATTACTGGTGTAGCAGCGGGAACAGTTAAGATTACCGCAACAACTAAGGAGAAAAATGCAGCAGGTAAACAGGCTACGGCAATTTGTGTGGTGACCATTAATAGTGACGTAACATCAGATACCTCGACACGTTTGAAGGATAAAGATGGCAGACAGGTATATATTAAGAACGGCGAAGGTAAATATATAGAAGCTGTTTATGCAGATTATTTCACGGCAAAAGAATTCTTTGTTATGAATGAAGTGAAATATATATATACAGGCTGGCAGACGATAGATGGTAAGACATACTATTATGATAAAGATGGAAAACCGGTAACAGGAACACAGATTATTAAAGGGGTAACGTATAATTTTGGTTCTGATGGTGCGATTCAGACAAATGTCAATGGTTCGACCTTTGGTATCGATGTTTCGAAACATAATGGAAAAATTGACTGGAATGCAGTTAAGAGTTCGGGTGTAGATTATGTTATTATCCGTTGTGCATACAGAGGATCTTCAACAGGAGCATTGATTACAGATCCGAATTTCCACACGAATATTAAGGGAGCAACGGCAGCAGGATTAAAGGTTGGTATCTATGTGTTCTCACAGGCGATTAATGAAGTGGAAGCAGTAAAAGAGGCATCGCTTGCAGTTAGCCTTGCGCAGGGCTATCATTTGACGTATCCAATATTTATTGATACAGAGGCAAGTGGAGGTCGTGCAGACAAGATTGATAAGAATACACGTACTGCTGTTGTAAATGCATTCTGCCAGACGGTTCAGAATGCAGGATATAAGCCGGGTATCTATGCATCGAAGGCTTGGTATGAAGGAAAACTAAATATGGGTACTCTTGGCGGATATAAGATATGGCTTGCACAATATTCTGCTGCACCTACTTATACAGGAAGGTATGATATGTGGCAGTATTCCAGCAAGGGTACAATTAACGGAATTAAAGGAAATGTGGATTTGAATTTGAGCTATTTGGGTTATTAGCTTGCATTATTTCCTGTTTCGGATTATGATGGTAAAGAATAAAAAAGCGGAAAAAATGGAGGTAAGTGTCCTAATGAAAACTTATTTGGTAACTGGAGGCGCAGGATTTATCGGTTCTAATTATATTCACTATATGTTCAAGAAATATGGTGATGATATCAGAATTATTAACGTTGATGTTCTGACCTATGCAGGTAACCTTGAGAATCTTAAGGATGTTGAGGATAGAAGTAATTATACATTTGTTAAGGCAGATATTACGGACAAAGAGGCAATTGCAAAGATTTTTGCGGAAAATGATATTGACAGAGTAGTGCATTTTGCAGCGGAGAGCCATGTTGATAGAAGTATTCGTAATCCGGAAGTGTTTGTACAGACTAATGTGCTTGGAACAGCGGTTATGCTTAATTGTGCAAAGGCAGCATGGGAATTACCGGATGGAAGCTTCAAGGAGGGAAAGAAATTCCTTCATGTTTCCACAGATGAGGTATATGGTTCTTTGGAGAACGAAGGAGAGTATTTCTATGAGACAACTCCTTACGATCCACATAGTCCATACTCTGCAAGTAAGGCATCCTCTGATATGCTTGTAAAGGCATATATGGATACTTATAAGTTCCCGGCAAATATTACGAACTGTTCAAATAATTATGGTCCATATCAGTTCCCGGAAAAGCTTATTCCATTGATTATTAACAATGCATTACATGGTAAGAAGCTTCCGGTATATGGTGATGGAAAGAATGTTCGTGACTGGTTATATGTAGAGGATCATGCCAAGGCGATTGATATGGTACAGGAAAAGGGCAGACTTTTTGAGACATATAATGTTGGTGGGCATAATGAGAAGCAGAACATTGAGATTATCGAGATTATTCTAGAGACCTTACAGGAGATGTTAGATGATGCTGATCCAAGAAAGGCATTAGTTTCTAAGGATTTAATTACTTACGTGGAAGATCGTAAGGGACATGACAGAAGATATGCGATAGCGCCGGACAAGATTAAGGCTGAGATTGGCTGGGAGCCGGAGACAATGTTCAAGGAAGGAATTAAGAGAACGATTAAGTGGTACTTTGAACATGAGGATTGGATGAAACATGTAACAAGTGGTGACTATCAGAAGTACTACGCTGAAATGTATAAATAAATGTGATACTGTATTGGGAACGTCGTTGCCTTGGGAGGAAGGTAAAGCCGTTCCCATTTGGTGTTAGCAATGAGAAAAGGAGTTTTTTACTATGAAGGGAATTATATTAGCAGGTGGTTCAGGAACTAGATTATATCCGCTTACCAAGGCGATTTCAAAGCAGATTATGCCGGTTTATGATAAGCCGATGATTTATTATCCGCTATCGACATTGATGTTAGCAGGAATCAGAGAAGTACTTGTTATTTCGACACCAAGAGACTTGCCTGTTTTTAAAGAATTGTTAGGTGATGGTTCACAACTTGGTATGCGTTTTGAGTATGCCATACAGGAAGAACCAAGAGGACTTGCAGATGCATTTATTATTGGTGAGGAATTTATTGGTAAGGATGCGGTTGCACTTGTTCTTGGAGATAATATTTTCTATGGTCAGAGTTTCTCTAAGGTTCTTCGCAGTGCGGCAGAGCGAACAGAGACACAAAAGGGTGCGACGATATTTGGTTATTATGTAAGAGATCCTAGAGAATATGGTGTTGTAGAGTTTGATGAAAATGGTAAGGCTCTTTCCATTGAAGAGAAACCAGCCAATCCAAAGTCAAATTATGCAGTACCGGGCTTGTATTTCTATGACAATGATGTTGTAGAGATTGCTAAGAATGTAAAGCCCTCTGCGCGTGGAGAGATTGAAATTACTAGTGTAAACAATGAATATTTGCAGCGTGGAACTTTGAGTGTAGAAACACTTGGAAGAGGATTTGCATGGCTAGATACCGGTAATCATGATATGCTTCTTGCGGCAGCGGATTTTGTTTCAGCGATTCAGAAGAGACAAGGCTTATATGTGTCATGTATTGAGGAAATTGCATACAAGAGAGGCTTTATTGATAAGGAACAGCTTTTAAAACTTGCAGAACCGTTGATGAAGACAGAATATGGAAAATACTTGGTAGAGGTTGCAAATGGACTCTAAGACGAAACGACTTACAATTATAGGCATGTTGAGTGTGATTCTCTTAATTGGTGTAGTTGTATTGTTTATAAATCAAGATAAGTTTGCCAAGGAGCAAAATCAGGCAGACAGAGTTCAGGCTGTACCAGTGGAGAAAACAGAAGAGCTTGAAGAAGATGGGCGAGTAAAGGGCGCAGAACTTTCGGCATTTATGAAGGATGAGACTTTTTTCGATTATGACGAAAAGAGAAATTCAACGGTGCAGATTAAGGAGAAGTCTGAGGGACAAGGAGAATCGGAGATTCCGAAAGTCTCTTTACTTGCGACTTCTGTAGAAAGAGATCTGCGAATTAAGGTTGTTGATGATGCGGGAAAAGTAATCGCAGGGCAGGAGTTTCGGGTAGAAGTTAAAGATATAGGAACCTATAAAGATTTGGACAGAGATGGAATGATCTATGTAGGTGATTTGAAGCCGGGCGAATATGAGATTTTTATGTATGAAATCGAAGGTTATGAGATTCCAAAGGAGCCTTTAACTGCACGAGTAAAAGCTATTGTATCTTATACAGCCATTGAGGATATCGCGTATTTGATCCATACTGAGGCAGAGGTTGATGCCTCTGTTGAGGATGTGAAACAAAAGGAAATGAATGAAGAAGATGAGGATGCAACGCAACACACAACACTGATGAATGTTGAAGAGCTGGAAAACGCAGTCACACTTGGTATTGATGTTTCAAAATATCAGAAAGAGATTGATTGGGATGTAGTAGCTGCAGAGGGAGTAGAATTTGCCATAATACGATGTGGTTACCGAGGGATGCAGACAGGTGCCCTTGTAGAAGACCCGTATTTCAAAGCGAATCTAGAAGGAGCTAAGAAAGCAGGTGTTAAGGTTGGTATTTACTTCTTTTCACAGGCAGTAAATCCGGTAGAAGCGGTAGAAGAGGCATCTATGGTACTTGAACTGTTAGATGGAGAAAAAGTGGACTACCCTGTCTTTATTGATATAGAAGGTGGTGGCGGAACAGCGAGAGCGGACTCGATTGATACGGACACTAGAACTTTGGTTTGCGAATATTTTTGCAAGACGATTAAGAATGAGGGATATACTCCAGGTGTTTATTCTGGAAGATGGTATTACTACAATAAGTTGCATGCAGAAAAGTTGGAAGATTATACCATATGGCTAGCAGAATATAGGGATACACCATTATATGAGAATCGTTATGATATGTGGCAGTATACCTCAAAGGGTAGTGTGGCAGGTATTGAGGGATATGTTGATTTGAATGTCAGCTATCTTGGATATTAATTTGGAACATAAAGAGGAGAGATAACATGGGAAAGATTACAGTTGAAACATGCGAAATCGAAGGATTAAAGATTATTACTCCTTCTGTTTTTGGGGATAATAGAGGATATTTCATGGAAACCTATAATTATAATGATTTTAAGGAAGCTGGAATCCCGGAAGTGTTTGTGCAGGATAATCAGTCTGCTTCCAAAAAAGGAGTATTAAGAGGGCTTCATTTCCAAAAGGAATTTCCACAGGACAAGCTTGTTCGTGTAATTAAGGGCGAAGTATATGATGTTGCGGTTGATTTACGTGAGGGCTCTAAGACTTTTGGACAGTGGTATGGTGTGCTTTTATCAGAAGAGAATAAGAAGCAGTTCTTTATTCCAAAGAATTTTGCGCATGGTTTTCTTGTTTTATCTGATTACGCAGAATTCTGTTATAAGTGTACGGATTTCTATCATCCAAATGATGAAGGTGGGCTTCTTTGGAATGATCCTGAGATTGGTGTAGAATGGCCAATTCCGGAAGGAATGGAACTTACCCTTTCTGAAAAGGATACAAAGTGGGGCGGTATCAAAGAATTTAAGAGATAGAAAAGGGTATCATTAGATGAAAAAGGGACTATCCAAAAGAACAGTAAAGCTGTTAGCAGGTTTATTGGCATTTTTTGCTATGACTATTATTGTGGTACACCACAATCCATTGGCTGATCAGCAGGAAGAAATGATAAAAAAAGTGGTAGCTTGTGTACTGATCGTAATTGGTTTAGCGGTATTTTATCGCTTCTATGATAGATTGGTATCATTGCCGGTAGAATTGTGGGATTCTAGAAAATTAATCTGGAAACTTGCTAAGAATGATTTTAAGAATCGATTTGCGGGGTCTTATCTTGGAAAGGTATGGGCATTTGTTCAACCGGTTATTACAGTAGCTTTGTATTGGTTCGTTTTTGATTATGTTATGGGAGCTAGAGCAGAAGCTTTAGCAGGTACGATACAGATTCCATATGTAATATGGTTGACAGCAGGATTGGTGCCTTGGTTTTTCTTCTCAGAGGCGATAACCGGAGGAACCATGGCATTATTAGAGTACAGTTATCTTGTAAAAAAGGTTGTTTTCAAAATTAGTGTGATACCGATTATTAAAATAATATCAGCGTCCTTTACACATATCTTTTTTGTATGTTTTATGTTGGTTGTGTATGTGTGTATGGGGTATACACCGGATTTATATTTGTTGCAGATACCATATTACAGTCTTTGCTTATTCTTATTTGTATTGGCATTGGTATATTCGACTTGTGCAATGGTGTTGTTTTTTAGGGACTTGGCTCAGATTATTAACATAGGTTTACAGATTGGTATGTGGGCAACACCTATTTTGTGGGATTTAAATACAGTGCCACCGATTATGCAGTTTATTTTGAAGATTAATCCGATGTATTATATCGTGAATGGATTCCGAAGTGCAATGTTTGAAAAGACGTGGTTTTGGCAGGATTTTTATTCTACCATGTATTTCTGGATTGTAACGGTGGTATTTTTTGGTATTGGTGCGCTAATATTCAGAAGACTAAAGGTACATTTTGCGGATGTTTTATGATGAAAGGTCGTAATTATGAAGGTGCTGAATAATTACGAAAGGTTTTGGGTTATGAGTAAGGAACGTGAAGAAATCGCTATTGCGGTGGAGAACGTGAGTAAGATATATAAGCTGTATGACAGACCACGTGACAGAATGTTTGAAGCGTTAGGATTGTCAAAACAGAAAAAGTATCATGAAAAATATGCTCTTTCAGATGTGAGTTTTCATGTGAAAAAAGGAGAATGTGTTGGAATTATTGGAACGAATGGTTCTGGTAAGTCAACGATTTTAAAGATTATTACTGGCGTTTTGAATCAGACAAGTGGAAATGTGTCTGTAAAAGGAAGAATATCGGCGTTATTAGAGCTTGGTGCGGGTTTCAATATGGAGTATACCGGGTTGGAAAACATCTATTTGAATGGTACGATGAATGGCTTTTCAGAGGAAGAAATTGATGCAAAACTTCAGGATATATTGGATTTTGCGGATATTGGCGATTATGTGAAACAACCGTGTAAGACCTATTCAAGTGGTATGTTTGTACGATTGGCATTTTCGGTAGGAATTAATATTGAACCGGAGATTTTGATTGTAGACGAGGCGTTGTCTGTAGGTGATGTGTTTTTCCAGGCGAAGTGTTATCACAAGTTTGAAGAATTTAAACAAATGGGAAAGACAATTATCTTTGTAAGCCATGATCTTAGTAGTATTGCAAAATATTGCGATAGGGTTATCTTGTTAGACCAAGGTGTGAAGCTTGGTGAAGGTGGCCCAAAAGAAATGATTGATGATTTTAAGCGTGTATTGGTAGGCCAGTATCAGACACCTGAGGAAAAGGTAGAAAGTAAGAGCCTTTTGGAGGATGAAGAGATTCAAGAGGCAATTCGTAAGAAGGAAAAGAAGCTGGAAGATACCAAAACCTTGGAATACGGTACAAAGCAGGCTGTGATAGAAGAGATTTATCTTACAGATGATAATGGGACAAAATCGAATGCAATTATCAAAGGAATGAATTTTGGAATTCACATGCGTGTACGGTTTCAGGATGATATTCCGGCACCGATTTTTGCCTTTACAGTGAAAAATGTAAAGGGTACGGAGATAACTGGAACAAATACCATGTTTGAAAAGGCATTTTTAGAACCTGTTAAGGCTGGAACAGTAAAGGAGATTACCTTTAAGCAGCGAATGACCTTGCAAGGAGGAGATTATTTGATGTCTTTTGGTGTAACAGGCTATGATGGAAATGACTTTCAGGTTTATCACAGACTATATGATGCATTAGATGTAACTGTTATTTCAGATAAGAATACCGTTGGCTTCTATGATATGGAATCTGCAATCACCGTAGCAGATGTAAAGGAAGCGGACAATATAATACAGTATAAGAAAGCGTAAGGAGTATTCCATGACGGAAAAGGTAGGAAAGGTTACTCTGGATTTAACATATTATCCAGGGGAGGATTTTTATTCAGACGGAACGATTGAGGATGAGTTATTGGCTATTGCGAAGGAGCATAAGCCAGATGAGTTTCCAGAAATTATTGAAAAAAAGAAAAACTGGCCAGTATTTTATCATTTGTCTCCATTTCGAACCAATATAATTGATTGGCTTCCAATTAAAAAGACAGACAAGGTATTGGAGATTGGCTCTGGTTGCGGTGCAATTACAGGAACACTAGCGGATAAGGCTGGAAGTGTTACTTGTATTGATTTATCTAAGAAAAGGAGTCTTGTAAATGCATATCGTAATCAAGATAAGGATAATATCACGATTATGGTAGGTAATTTTAAGGATATTGAGCCTAATCTTTCTTGTGATTATGACTATGTATTTTTAATTGGTGTGTTTGAATATGGACAAGCATATATTGGAGGAAGAACTCCTTATGAAGATTTTATGAAAATTTGCAATCGCCATCGTAATGAAACAGGACGTTTGGTAATTGCTATTGAGAATAAGTTTGGTCTAAAATATTGGGCAGGCTGTAGGGAAGACCATTTAGGTACTTATTTTGCAGGTCTTGAAGGATATCCCAATGGTGGGGTTGTAAGGACCTTTACCAAGAAAGGGCTAGAGAAGATTGTAAAGAGTGCTGGAATTAGTCAGTATTCATTTTATTATCCATATCCGGATTATAAGTTCCCGACGGTTGTATATTCAGACCGTTATCTGCCAAAACAGGGAGAGTTATCGAATAATCTTCGTAATTTTGACAGAGATAGAATGGTTTTGTTTGATGAAAAACTTGTATTTGATCAGATTGTAGAGGAAGAGGAGTTTCCTCTTTTCTCCAATTCGTATTTGCTTATTGTAGGAAAGCCGTTAGAAGAGATTTATTGTAAGTTTTCTAATGATAGAGCTAATCCTTGGGCAATTAAAACTGCAATTTATGAAAATACTTTTAATGAGTTGTATGTAGAGAAAATCCCGGTAACCAAAGAGGCAGTAGGCCATATGGCGAATACGGCTAAGGCATATGAACTTCTTTCAAAGCGCTATGCGGGAACAAAGGTAAGAATGAATCAGTGCTCTAAGAAGGGCAATCGTTTGGTATTCCCGTTCTGTGAAGGTGTTACCTTAGAGAAGTTGCTTGACTGGAAACTGGAAAATGCAGATGTTGAGGGATTCAAAACACTGATTGATGAATATATGAAGTGGCTTACTTATGGTGAAGAGCACAAGGTAAGTAATATTGATTTTATTTTTGGCAATATTATTATCAAAGATGATATATGGAATGTTATTGATTATGAATGGACATATGAAAGATTTGTGCCTGCAAAAGAAATTGCATTCCGTGCATTTTATAATTATATGCTTGGAAGTCCGTCAAGAAAGGCATGTGAAGAGCTGTTATATCAAGACATTTTGGGGCTGACAGAGGAAGAGATTGCTGAGTATATTGGCGAAGAACGTGAATTCCAAAAATTTATTACCGGTAAGCGTGCCGCGGTTGGTGATATGAGGGAATTGATTGGTTGTCCTGCATATAGTCTCGAGGAGATTGAGATGTATATGACAAAGGGAGACTTGAAATACAGTGTACAGCTTTTTTGGGATTTTGGAGAGGGCTTCAAGGGTGAGAATTCTATTATTCTAAATGAAAGTGCACAAAGTGGAGCATCTATGAACCATGTGGTATTGCTTCCGGAAAGTATAAAACAGGTTAGAATTGATCCGTGTTCCTTTGCCTGTGCAGTTAAGATTAAGGCAATTCGTGTAGATGATAAAGTATATACAAGGAATGAGATTTTTGCTAATGGTGATTGGATTGATGAATCTTCTGTTATTTTTGGAACAGAGGATCCTAACATTATCATTAGCTGTGAAGGTGGAAGAGAACTTGGGTTTGAGATGGAAATCATAGAAATGCCAGAAGAAATGGCGTGTCAGATGATTCGTAATAACCAGGAAAAGGATGAGCAGTTAAATCAGGCCATTAAAAAGGCGAATGGATCGCGGTGGAGAAAGCTGCTTCCATAAAGAAAGGGAGAAGAGCCTGCATGATTAAAAAGATTAAGTCGGCAATACAGGACAGGCTGTATCAAAATTGTATAGAAGAATATGAAAATTCACTTCGATGTCAGAGTGATCCATATCTGATGTGGATACGTGAAACAGAACATGCATTGCAGCAGGAGGGCGAGGAGGAATCCTATCCTTCTCTTTCTGTTGTTTATATGGATATGTGTACAGAACAATTTGATATAAATGATTTGAATAAAGATATTATTTTGTTTGTGTCTCGAGAGGGAAAGATTGGTGTCAATGCGTTTAGGGAAGTTGTGCAGTATTTTGACAGTCATAACGATATTGATATTGTATATGGAGATGAAGACATTTGGATGTTGCCGGAGAAGGAAGAAGAGAATCCTGATAATGAGATTGCTCATAGAATTTGTCCATGGGTAAAACCGATGTGGTCTCCAGATACCTTGTTTTCTTATCTTTATTTTGGAAATGTGTTTGCGGTGCGCAAAAAAGCATTTTCAGATGTTAAGTGGCTTGGAATGGATGATTGGCGCATGAATCTGTATGATTTTGCGTTGCAGGCAACAGAGAGAGGTAAGCGTGCAGGTCATATTGAAAAGATATTGTTCCATACATATCTGCCTGCTAAAAACAAAGAGGAAGCTGTGTATAAGGCAATGCACAGAACCGGACTGATAGGCGAAGGGACAGATTATGATTTTATCCGAGAGCTTGCTATGCAAAGACGAGGAATAAAAGGAAAATTTGTTGTGGATGAAAAGACAGGATATACATATCCTGTTTATGATGTGAAGGATAATCCACAGGTAAGTATTGTGATTCCTTCTAAGGATCATGTAGATATTTTAAAGCAGTGTATTCGATCTATCTATCGACTGACTGAATATAAGAATTTTGAGATTATCGTAGTAGATAATGGTAGTACAGCTCAGGCAAGAATGATGTTGGAAGCTTTTCGTGAGGAATGTGAATTCACGTATTTGTACCAGCCAATGGAGTTTAACTTCTCTCAGATGTGTAATCTTGGTGTGAAAAATGCCAATGGAGAATATATTCTGTTGTTAAATGATGATATGGAGGTTATTGAGGGAAGCTGGCTTACTAGAATGCTAGGACAGGCAACACTTTCTCATGTTGGTGCAGTTGGAGCAAAGTTGCTATATCCAAATTCTGACTTGATTCAGCATGCGGGAATTACCAATACTATTTATGGTCCGGGCCATAAGCTTAAGCAGATGTCGGATGCGGAGAGCTATTATTATGGACGTAACAAGTTTATCTATGACATGATAGGTGTAACAGCGGCATGTTTGTTGATGAAGCGCGATATTTACGTGAAGATAGGTGGTTTGTATGAAGGATTAAAGGTTGCCTATAATGATGTGGATTTGTGTTTCAGACTCTGTGAAAAGGGACTCTACAATGTGCAGCGAAATGATGTTGTCTTATATCATCATGAATCGTTAAGTCGTGGTGACGATATGCAGGATGAGAAAAAGTTGAAGCGTCTCATGGAGGAGATGGATGAACTATATAAGCGTCATGCAAAGCTATATCGCCAGGATCCATTTAATGGGACGATTATGAATAGTGGTGAACCAGAGTATCAATGTCGTTGGCTTGAAGGTTATGAATTTGCTGATTTGACAGGCTATCAGGATCAGGTAACTATAGGAAAGAGTTTGCCGAATGAGAAACGTATGAATCAAGCAATTATGATTGTTGTAGAGAACTGTGGTAAGGAAAAGTTTCTTAAAGCGGGAAGTCGTAAAATGTCATATTATCTTGTCAAAGGTTGGGCGTATGTGCCTGGTGTAGATAATGCAAGATATAAAATGAAGCTTCTTTTAAAGAATGCAGAAGGAAAAGTTTGGGAAATTCCAGTTATGAAGCGTTATCGTAAGGATGTAGCTGCGATATTACCGGATGAAACAAATGTGGAGATGACGGGTTTTTGTTGTTGGATTTATGAAGGATCACTTCCACCAGGAACCTATGATTTATGGCTTACTGCCAAGGATGGTTGTTCCAGACAGAGGCTATACCGTAATACAGAGAAACAGTTGGAGATTGAGGCATGATAAGTAATTATGGGAAAAATCTGTTTGAGCAACAGACGCCATACCTACAGTGGTTAAAAGAGCGAAAAGAAATACAAGAAATAAGAGTTGACGCCATAAAAGGGAAGCATATTAAGAAGCTTCCCTTTTTCTCGTGTGAAGATAAGGTAGAGGATGTTATAAAAGAGTCTCGAGACATGTTAAGTGAAGCGGATTTTATTTTGTTTTATGGCGTAAATGGTTTCTTGGACCAACATGCAGAATCTTTTTTTGCAGAGTATTTTGAGAAACACGAAGAAGTAGTTATTGCTTATGCAGATGAGGATTGTCTAGGGGGGCTGCACCAGTTTTATGGAGAAAAAGTGCAGGAAACAGAGTATGCTTGTAAATTTCGATTTGGTGAAACACAATATTATCGTGGAGAACCATGGTTTAAGCCGGACTATTCACCGGATACGTTGGGTTCCTTTTTCTATTTTGGAAATATATTTGCAATTCGTGGGGCTGTATTAGCAGATTTGGTTGTAGAGGAGAAAACGTTAAGTATTTATGAAATGGTGCTTGCATTAGTGAAAAAATACAATAATGCCGGTCATATAGCAGAAGTTCTGTTTACCAATGAAGTCAAAATGCAAGATAGACTTGGTAAAATAAAAAAAATAGAGAGAAAACCTGCAAAAAATGAAATGCCTGTTTCAAATGAAAGTGCAAAAGAAGAAAATAATGCGTTGTGTAAACGAAATGATGATAATAATCTGATAAGTGTTGTAATTCCTAGCAAAGATAATAGTAATATTCTGAAAAGATGTCTTTTGACATTGGTAGAGTATACAGATTATCCATATTATGAAATTATTCTTGTGGATAATGGAAGCTCAGAGAAGGAGCTTATGTGCATAAGAGAACTGATTGCACAGATACAAGAGGATTATGATTTGAAATGGGCAGATGCTGAAGAACCGATGGCGTCGTTATCCATACAGCACATATATCAGAAGGCAGAGTTTAACTTTTCAAAAATGTGCAACCTTGGTGCGAAGGCAGCCAAGGGAGAACTGCTGCTATTTTTGAATGATGATATGGAGATTATAGAATCCTCTTGGCTAAGAAGAATGAAAGAGCAGGCACAACAGACACATACTGGTGCAGTGGGGGCAAAGCTTTATTATCCCAAAACAGCAGAGAGTGAAACGTACCGAATTCAGCATGTGGGTATTACCAATATGGGAATTGGACCAGCTCATAAGCTTGCAGGAATGGAAGATATAGGTGACCTTTATCATGGGCATAATAGACAGATTTATAATATGCTTGCAGTAACAGCGGCATGTCTCATGGTAAAAAAAGAGCGCTTCTGGGAAGTTGGTGGATTTGATGAAGAATTGGCAGTGGCCTATAATGATGTAGAGCTATGTTTTAAATTGTATGAAAAAGGATATTTTAATGTTCAGAGGAATGACGTAGTACTACTTCATCATGAGTCGTTAAGTCGTGGGCAGGATACTAGTCCAGAAAAGAAAATAAGACTGGAACAGGAAAAGGCATTATTGTATAAAAAACATGCGTTATTAAGAAACAAAGACCCGTTTTACAGTGAGCATTTAGTACAATGGAAAAAAGATGTAGCATATAGCTGTAATTATTTGTATCCTTATGATAAGATAAACGAGCCAAGACTTCTGAGTAAAAAAGAGATAGGGAAGCTTCCGAGAGAATATCAGAATAAATATCTTAGAAAGCTGAGAGGTGATAATCTCTCTATGTTTGAGATAGATCAAGCAGAAGTATCAGAGTTAGAAGGAAATGTTGTAGTTCGAGGCTGGTATGTGATGCGAGGACAAGATAATGCGTTGCTGGATAAAAAGCTTTTGCTAAAAAATATGGAAAGCAATGAGATATATGAAATAAAGATATATCCAATGTTGCGTTACGATGTGGAAGCTCTGTTTCAGGAAGATACGAAAAAGGTTAACTCAGGTACAAAGAATGTGGCACTGGCAGGTATTCAATGTATGATCGATAAAAAGAAGCTTGAAAGTGGAAAGTATCAAATTGGAATAAAAGTGGATATGGGAAAACAGTTATTGTTGTCGAGAAAAATATGTTGGAAGAGAGATTGTATTATTAACGTGTAGAACGTTTGAATAATTATACGGAGGTAGAATATGGAGAATCATTGGAATACTCCTGAGGAAGAAGTACGGTTTTATAAAGAAGCATATGAACAGGAGAAAGCGCGCGCAGCATCTTTATCGGGGAGACTTGCAGATGCAAAAAATGAGGCAGATAATCTCCAGTTCCAATTAGATAGAATTAAGAATAATCCTGTATGGAAAGCATCAAAGCCACTTCGTGCAGGAATGCATTGGGGACTTCGAAATTATAGACGAGTAAGAAATCTTGGAGGACCAAGAGATATCGCGCGAAAGCTTAGACAGAAGAAAATGGAGCAGGAGGCAAAAAAACTTCATGGAACAGCAAGCTTTCCAACACCGGAAGAGGCAAGGAGACAACAGGATACTAAGTTTGAACGTATGGTAAAGGTAAGTATTCTGGTTCCGTTATATAATACGCCGATGAATTTTTTGAATGAGATGATTGATTCGGTTAGAAATCAGACCTATCAGAACTGGGAGCTTTGTCTTGCAGATGGTTCTGATGCGGAACATGCGGAAGTTGGTGCACGTTGTAAAGAATATGCGGCACAGGATAACAGAATTATATATCATAAGCTTGAGAAGAATGAGGGAATAGCAGGAAATACCAATCAGTGTTATAAGCTTGCGACAGGCGAATACATTGGTTTGTTTGATCATGATGATGTATTACATCCTTCTGTATTATATGAATATGTTAAAGTGATTAATGAACAAAATGCGGATTATATCTATTGTGATGAGACTACCTTTAAAGGTGATAGCATTGATAATATGATTACGCTTCATTTTAAACCTGATTATTCCGTTGATAATCTGAGAGCTAATAACTATATCTGCCATTTTAGTGTGTTTGCAAGGGAATTGCTTGAAGGAACGGAACTTTTCCGTAGTGGATTTGATGGAAGTCAGGATCATGATATGATCTTGAGGCTTACATCCAATGCCAAGAATATTGTTCATGTTCCGAAACTTATGTATTATTGGCGTTCTCACAAAGCCAGTGTTGCCAGTGATATTAGTGCAAAGCCTTATGCAATTGCAGCTGCAAAAGGGGCTGTTGCAGATCACTTAACCAGAAATGGATATAAGAATTTTGAGATAAAGAGTACCAGAGCTTTCGAGACCATTTTTGAGATAAAATATGAGATTCAAAAGGAAGATAAAATCTCCATTTTGATTCCGAATAAGGATCATATTGATGATTTGAGAAGATGTTTAGAATCAATAAAAGAGCGTTCTACCTATGACAATTATGAAGTGATTGTAATAGAAAATAACAGTACGGAAGAAGCTACCTTTGCATATTATAAAACATTAGAAAATCAGGAAAAAATGAAAGTTGTTACGTATGAGGGAGAATTTAATTATTCTAAGATTAATAACTTTGGGGCAAAGTATGCAACAGGAGAATATCTACTGTTATTGAATAATGATACGCAGGTCATTACCATGAACTGGCTAGAAGCTATGTTGATGTATGCACAACGTAGTGATGTCGGTGCAGTAGGTGCAAAGCTCTATTATGGTGATCATACCATTCAGCATGCAGGTATTGTATTGGGATTAGGAGCTCATAGAACAGCAGGACATACACATTATAAGATTAATCATGATAATTTGGGTTATATGGGAAGATTATGTTATGCTCAGAATGTTTCGGCGGTTACAGGAGCATGTTTGATGGTACGAAAAAGTATTTTTGAAGAACTTGGAGGCTTGGATGAATCCTTTAAAATTGCATTGAATGATGTTGATTTTTGTCTTCGTCTTCGACAAAAAGGCTTTTTAAATGTGTTTACTCCGTTTGCAGAGCTTTATCATTTTGAATCTGCATCACGTGGAATTGATATTCAGGATGAGGCAAAGGCAAAACGCTATGAGGAGGAAGCAGAACACTTTCGTATGAAGTGGAAAGAGGTTTTGGAAAAAGGTGACCCTTATTATAATCCTAATTTTTCATTAGATTATAGTGATTATTCGTTAAAAACGACGTTAAATTAAGTTAAAACACAACTGTGATTTAGGCGGTTTTTAAAAAGTTTTGATTAAATTTAGCTAAAAACACATAAAACCTTGAAATATTAATCTGATTTTGGTTTAATATTTATGTCATAGGTAGTATAACTTATGAGAGATATAATGGAGGTAGATGAAATGAGTTACAAGGACGAATTTAACTTCTGGTTAAATGATGATTATTTTGACCAGGCAACCAAAGACGAACTCCTGGCAATTCGCGATAATGAGGGAGAAATCGAAGACCGTTTCTATAAAGAATTAGAGTTTGGTACGGGTGGATTAAGAGGTGTCATTGGTGCTGGAACAAACCGCATGAACATTTACACTGTAAGAAAGGCATCTCAGGGTCTTGCTAATTATATTATCAAGGCAAATGGACAGGAAAAGGGTATCGCGATTGCATATGATTCTCGTTTCATGTCTCCTGAATTTGCAGATGAAGCAGCACTTTGTATGGCTGCAAACGGAATTAAGGCTTATGTATTTGAGTCATTAAGACCAACACCGGAACTTTCTTTCGCATTAAGAACGTTAGGATGTATTTCTGGTATTGTTATTACAGCAAGTCACAATCCGCCAGAGTATAATGGATACAAAGTATACTGGGAGGATGGTGCACAGATTACAGCTCCTAAGGATAAGGAGATTATCGGTGAAGTTCAGGCTGTTACAGATTATCATGCTGTTAAGACAATGGATAAGCAGGCTGCTATGGATGCAGGTTTATATAATGTAATCGGCAAAGAAATTGATGATAAATATATGGAAGAATTAAAGAAGCAGATTATTCATCCAGAAGTAATCAAAGAAGTTGCAGATGATATTAAGATTGTATATACACCGCTTTGTGGAACAGGTAATGTTCCTGTAAGAAGAATTCTTTCTGAGCTTGGATTCAAAAATGTATATGTTGTTCCAGAACAGGAGAATCCAGATCCTAAGTTTACAACATTGGATTATCCAAATCCAGAAGATCCTAAGGCGTTTACATACGCATTGAAGCTTGCTAAGGAGAAGAATGCGGATATCGTTCTTGCAACTGACCCGGATGCAGACAGACTTGGTATCTATGCATTAGATACTAAGAGTGGCGAATATATGCCATTTACAGGAAATATGTCAGGTATGTTAATTGCAGAATATATCTTAAGAGAGAGAACGGCAACAGGAACTATGCCTGTAAATCCTGCACTTGTTACAACAATCGTAACAACAAATATGACTACTCCAATTACAGAAGCTTATGGCGTTAAGTTAATCGAGGTTCTGACAGGATTTAAGTTTATCGGAGAGCAGATTAAGTTTTTCGAGCAGACAGGCTCTAACAACTATGTATTTGGTTTGGAAGAAAGCTATGGCTGTCTTGCTGGTACACATGCAAGAGATAAGGACGCTGTTGTTGCTGTTATGTGTCTGTGTGAAGTAGCTGCATGGTGCAAGAAAGAGGGTAAGACTCTTTATGATATGATGCTTGAAGTATACGAGAAGTATGGTTACTACAAGGAAACACAGTATGCGATTACTTTAAAGGGAATTGATGGATCTAAGCAGATCGCAGCAATTATGGACAAGTTAAGAAACAACCCACCTAAGAATTTTGGCGATTTAGATGTAGTAAGAGTTCGCGATTATGAGAATAATAAGATTGTAGAACTTGCTACAGGTAAGGAATATGAGACAGGTTTACCAAAGTCTAACGTATTATACTTTGATTTAACCAATGACTCATGGTGTTGTGCAAGACCATCCGGAACAGAACCAAAGATTAAGTTCTATATGGGTGTTAAGGGAACAAGCCTTGCAGATGCAGAAGCAAAGGTTGAGGCGCTTACAGAAGCAGTTAAGGCTAACTTAGATTAAGAAAATTAGAATAATGTTTTAGAAACTGTCCGGTAGGTTTTTGTGTATTCAAATACCCTGCCGGGCAATTTCTGCATTTGTAACGAATTAGAATAACGGATTCTGATTCGATACCAAAAAAGTAGAAATATAGTGTGAAAAATCCATAGACGGAAGATTTTTCACACGGCAAATTTGTGCTTTGCACGAATTCGCAGAATTTGAGAAAGGCATGGATGGTAATATGAAAAAATTAATGGAACAGATAATGAAATTTGGAGCAGTTGGATTTTTATGCTTTTTTATAGATTATTTAGTTGGACTTGTTGTGCTTCAGATTGTGCTAGCAATAGGAGTGTTTGGCGAGAATAGTTTTAGCATGGGGTCTCAGATAGGGTCGGCTTTAGGATTCACAGTTTCTGTAATTGTGAATTATATACTTAGTTTCAAATTTGTGTTTGAACGAAAAGAAGATATGAATCGTAAGGCTGAATTCGTGATTTTTATTATCTTAAGCGTGATAGGATTGGGATTAAATCAGGTAATTATGTGGACATGTACGGTACTGATTTATAATAATGTGGAATGGATACAGCAATTATTAGGTTACAGTCTTGCATTTACTGCTGCAAAGATAGTTGCAACAGCAATTGTGATGGTATATAACTTTATTACAAGAAAGATTTTTTTAGAAAAAAAGTAATTGTTTGGTAGGAAGAGGTTAAGAACGTGTCAATTGTACAAAATGTCAGAAAGACGATTAATTATGGCAAAAAGAATGGATATAAGGAAGCTTTGTGTGCTGCTTGGGAACGAGTGACGGCAAGATATTATGCGGATTATTGCTATACGATTCTGGATGAAGTAGAGTTGGCAATGCAGAGAGCAGATGAAAGTGTAAAAGGAATTAAGTTGTCTTTAGCAGTTCCTGCATTTGAGACAAAGCCAGAGTATATGCGTGCATTGATTGAGTGCTGTCTGGGACAATCCTATGAGGACTGGGAGTTAATCATTGCAGATGGAAGTGAAACAGATCTTGTAGAACAGACGGTGGCAGAGTATCGGGATGAGAGGATTCGCTATATACGCTTGGAAGATAATGAGGGCATTGCTGATAATACCAATCGGGCGTTATCTTATGCAACAGGAGAGTATTGTGGATTGCTGGATCATGATGACTTGCTGACTTACGATGCGCTTTATCAAATGGCAAAGACGATATTGGAATGTAAACAAAAAGGGATATCACCTGTTATGCTATACTCGGATGAAGATAAGTGTGATTCAGAAGGAAAGAGTTTTTTTGATCCTCATTTTAAGCTTGATTTTAATCTTGATCTGATCATGACAAATAATTACATCTGTCATTTTATGGTAATAAAAACAGAAGAACTGCAGAAATTGCAGATAAGAAAGCAATTTGATGGAGCGCAAGACTTTGATTTGGTGCTTCGTATTGTCAGCGGTCTCTTGCTAAAAGAGCGTGAAGGACAAGGGAAAAGAGTAGAGGAACAGATTGTACATGTGCCAAAAGTGTTATATCATTGGCGTTGTCATGAAGCATCTACGTCAGAGAATCCCTTAAGTAAAATGTATGCTTATGAAGCAGGAAGAAAAGCGCTGGCAGATTTTATCAGACGTATGGGATGGAAGGCAGATATCAGACATAATAAACATCTTGGTTTTTATCGTATTGCATATCGAAATTGTGTGCTACAGCACAGAGATGATCTAGCGGCGGTTGGTGGCTTTGTTGTATCAAAAGGAAAGGTCAGAAGTGGCCAGTACAAAGGACAACCATTAATATATGCAGGATATATGAATCGAATGGATTTGTATCAGAATGTTATAGTGTTGGATATTAGAAATATGGCTGTAAATAAGAAGTATCATGCTATATATGAAGAAATAACGGGACATTCCTATGTAAATACTTTTTATGAAGAGAATGAAATAGCTGAAAATACAGGAGTGAAGGAACTTCCACAATGGATTCGAGAATTGGAAGTGGAGCAGTTGGAAAAGCTAAATAGAAGATTGAGTCATCAATTGCTTGCAGAGGGTGGACGATTGCTTTTGGATCCAGAGAATATACGTAAGGTGTAACGGTTTGATATCAGGCGAAAGCTATAGAAAGGCATGGATGTGCGAATGGCAAAAACAACGATAGTGATACCTAATTACAATGGAATAAAGTATATTGAAGCATGCTTGGAAAGTTTGTTTGTCGGTACAGATACAGATTTTGAGGTAATTGTGGTAGACAATGCTTCAAAGGATGGAAGTCTTGAACTGGTGAAAGAAAAATTTCCACAGGTTACTCTGATTGAAAATGCGGAAAATACAGGGTTTGATAAAGCTGTGAATCAGGGTATTCTTGCAAGCAAAACACCGTATGTTATTTTATTGAATAATGATACAAGAGTTGAACTTTCTTTTGTGCATGAATTGGAAAAAGCAATAGAACAAAGCCCTAATATCTTTTCGGCAAGTGCTAAGATGATAGCACTTCATAATAAAGAGATACTGGATGATGCAGGTGATTTTTATTGTGCACTAGGCTGGGCATTTGCAAGAGGAAAAGGAAAACGTTCTGATTTATATAATAAGAGCTGCGAAATATTTGCTTCTTGTGCGGGAGCTGCGATATATCGAAAGGAAATATTTGATGAAATTGGTCTTTTTGATGAAGAACATTTTGCTTATTTAGAAGATATTGATATTGGGTATCGTGCACAGCTTTATGGATACAAAAATATTTATGCTCCAAGGGCAATTGTTTATCATGCAGGAAGTGCTACGAGTGGCTCCAGATACAATGCATTTAAGACAAGGCTTGCTTCGCAGAATAGTATTTATATTATATATAAAAATATGCCAATGATACAGATTTTGATTAATCTACCTTTTTTGATTGTAGGTTTCTTGATTAAGACTCTTTTTTTTATAAAAAAAGGATTGGGTAAGCAATATGTATTTGGATTAGCCGATGGAATTAGGTTGGCAATCAGCAAGAAAGGAAGAAGGCATAAGGTTCTATTTTCTAAGAATCGTATAAGGTATTATGTGCAGGTACAATGTCGGCTTTGGTACAATTTGTGGCGAATGATATTGCAAAAATAGACAAAAAACAACAAAAAAGAAAATAAAGTTGTACTTTACAAGTAAATATTGTAAAATATACCATGTCTGTAATAAAAGGGTGCAAATGCGTTAGTAAGCATATTTTACTGCGAGCGCAGTGAGCAGTAAATATAAGGGTGATATAGTGATAAGAGATAATCAGAAATATTTTAATAGACTGCTTGTATTGTTGGATGCGGTTGTTATTGCTGCGTCCTATTTTGCTGCATGGTTCTTATGGCTTGGTGGTTCTGTAGTTGAACTACTTCCTGGAACTGGTATTTTAGCAAAGGAAATTTATTTTTCAGTACTGCTTGCAGTAATACCAGGTTATTTGTTGTTATACAATATTTTTGATATGTATACTTCAAAGAGAATGGCAAGACAAAAATACGAGCTGTTTAATATTATAAAGGCCAATACAGTTGGTTTACTTGCTATCATGGTGTTCATGTATGCTGCAAAGATTCCGGATTTCTCGCGAGGAATGGTGGTATTATTTTATGGAATTAATATTGTGGCAGAAGCTCTTATGCGAAGAAACGTAAGACATACGTTGCGTTATTTCCGAAAAAAAGGGTATAATATGAAGCATATTTTGCTGGTAGGATACTCAAGAGCAGCAGAAAGTTATGTAGATAAGATATTATCGAATCCCGAATGGGGATATGAGATTTGTGGGATTCTGGATGATAGGATACCAAAAGGAACAACTTATAAAGGAATTAAGGTTGTAGGAGAGATAGAAAATCTTTCGGCTATATTGGAAGAAAATAATTTGGATGAAATAGGAATCACATTGGCTTTGGAGGATTATGATTTTCTGGAGGACATTGTAAATATATGTGAAAAGTCAGGCGTTCATACTAAATTTATTCCTGATTATAACCGCGTAATTCCAAGTAGTCCTTATTTGGAGGATTTGGGCGGTCTTGCAGTTGTTAATATACGAAGGGTACCTCTTACCAATACTGCAAATATGTTGTTAAAACGTGTCATGGATATTTTGGGAGCTGTTATAGCAATTATTCTATTTTCACCATTTATGCTGCTTGCAGCAATTGGAATTAAACTAACGAGTAAGGGACCGTTAATATTTAGACAGGAAAGAGTAGGGCTTCATAATAGACCTTTTAAAATGTACAAGTTCCGCACTATGGAAGTTCAAAAAGAAGAGGAAGAAAAAAAAGGTTGGACGAAGAAAAACGATCCAAGAGTCACCAAGATAGGAAGACTATTGAGAAAGACGAGTATTGATGAAATGCCTCAGTTTTTTAATGTATTAAAGGGAGATATGAGTTTGGTAGGCCCACGTCCAGAGAGACCTCTTTTTGTTGAAAAATTCCGAGAAGAGATACCACGATATATGATAAAGCATCAGGTACGTCCGGGATTAACCGGCTGGGCGCAGGTAAATGGATATCGTGGAGATACTTCAATTCGTAAGAGGATTGAGTATGATTTGTATTATATTGAGAATTGGACCTTTGGGTTTGATTTAAAGATTCTGTTTTTAACTTTTTTTAAAGGTTTTATCAATAAGAATGCATACTAAGGGAGAAATGCAAAATGGAAGATAGCAGAAATAGTAGACAGTCTGGAGTAACGAGAGGAAGCGGAACGCGTAAAGTTGCGCAGGGGAATCGCACGCAAGGAAGCAGACAAAATAGAGTAGTGGAAAATGGAGAAAGAAAACAGGCGGCATCAACAGTAGGAAGAACACCGCAGGGTAAAAAACATCCATCACAAACAGGAAGACCACCTCAAGGTAAGAAACGCCCGATACAGAAAGGAAGACCACCTCAGGGAGGCAAGCGACCAGTGAATAAGGAAAAAGCACCTTTAACACCACAGCAAGTACAGAAAAAGAAACGTAATAAGATTTTGTTGTTCGTGGCAGAGATTTTTGTGCTTCTTATGTTACTTGTTGTTTTTTGGGGCGTTAATCAGGTAAGAAAGATTAATATTGTTGCCATTGATGAAGAAGAAGTAGAGATTAATGAGGAAATACAGGAATATGCGGAGACAGGTGTCATGAAGGGATACCGAAATATCGCAATTTTTGGAGTAGATTCTAGAGAAAAGCAGTTAGATAAAGCAACAAGAACAGATGTTATTATGATAGCTTCTATTAATCAGGATACGGGAGATGTAAAGTTGGTGTCTTTATACCGTGACACTTTCTTGAATCTTAGTACAGATACCTACAATAAGGCAAACCTTGCTTATTCTAAAGGTGGACCAAAGCAGGCGATTGCTATGTTGAATATGAATTTAGACTTAAATATCACAGACTTTGTGACTATTGGATTTGAAGGTGTTATTAATGCCATTGATTCCATTGGAGGTATCGAGATAAATGTAACACAAGCTGAGATTATTCATCTGAACAATTTCCAGATTAGTATGGTAGGTAAGCAGGATGGCTTGAATGCCGCAGGTGAACCGAATTATGTAGCAACGCCGGGAGTAGATTATACGCCTGTTACGCAACCAGGCTTACAGAAACTGAATGGTTTACAGGCAACAGCATATATGCGTATTCGTCAGGTGGGTAATGACTTTGGACGTACGCAGAGACAGAGAACTGTAATTGAGAAGGTGGCTAAAAAAGCATTAACGATGAATCCTTCTACCTTGAGTGGTATTGCAGAGTCGGTATTCCCACAGGTAGCTACGTCTTTAGAGCTGAGTGAGATTTTAGAACTTTTAGGAGATATTGCAAAATATTCCTTCGGCGAAACATCAGGTTTCCCGTTTGATGGAGAGTTTTGGACTGGTATGCTCGGCAAGAAAGGAAGTTGTATTGTTCCAACCACATTGGAAGAGAATGTTATTCTGCTTCATCAGTTCTTCTTTGGTGCTACAGAAGCAGATTATCAGCCATCTGAAACGGTGAAAACCTGCAGTCAGAAGATTCAGAGCGAAACAGCAGCATATACGAAATAATGATAAAGGGGTCGTGTTCCTACGACTCCTTTTGTGGAGTAAAAAAGAAATAAAACGAGAGAGGTTAGCTTAAGAGTATGCAACATAAGGTAGATGTCATTTTGTTAACTTATAAGCCAGAGAAACAGGTTATGCGTTTGATAGAGGCTTTAGAAAAGCAAACATATCCGGTTCATAAGATTATCATTATGAATACAGAAGAGAAGTATTTTGAGACATTGTTCTATGGAACAGGTTTTTTGCAACGATATAAAAATATTGAGGTTCGACATGTATCAGCAAAGGAGTTTGATCATGGTGGAACAAGAAATAGGGCAACAGCGTATTCTAACGCAGATATTTTTATTTGTATGACTCATGATGCTATTCCAGCAGATGAATATCTGGTAGAAAGGCTAGTAGAAGCGTTAGAGCATAATAAGGGTGTAGCAGCAGCTTATGCCAGACAACTTCCGATGCCGGATTGTGGTGAGATAGAGAAGTTCACTAGAAGTTTTAATTATCCCGAAGAAACTAGAATAAAATCAAAAGAGGATTTGTCAGAGCTTGGTATAAAAACATTTTTTTGTTCTAATGTATGCGCGGCATATAATAGAAATATATTCGATATGATGGGCGGATTTGTAAAAAAGGCAATTTTCAATGAAGATATGATTTTTGCAGGTCGTGCGATTCAGGCAGGATATAAGATTGTATATGCGGCTGAGGCAAAAGTGATTCATTCTCATAATTATTCTTGTGTACAACAGTTTCAGAGAAATTTTGATCTTGGTGTATCACAGGCAGACCATCCTGAAGTATTTGCAGGAGTTTCTTCGCAAAGTGAAGGGATTTCGCTAGTGAAAAAGACGATAAGGCATCTTGCGGAGAACAAACAGAAGAAACTGATACCATATCTGATTGTATCAAGCGGATGTAAATATTTAGGATATCAGTTAGGAAAACACTACAAACGTTTTCCTTATGGTATAATATTAAAATGTAGCAGTAATAAGCAGTATTGGAAAAAGAGAATATAACATATTTGCGGCAATAGAAAGGCATGGTTATTGACATGAGTGAAATGGAGAACCAGAAACAATATGTAAATATAGAACAGTATAGTAATATGTACTTAAATGGGCGAAAGATAAAGGCCAAGAGGCAACATCCGGTTTTTAGAAAGTTAGTAGTACGATGTTGTCAGGGACTTCTTTTTGGTGTATGTGCAGGATTTGGAGTCTATATGATATTAGCATTTTCAGGCGTTACAGGAAGACTTGCCAGAGTAGAGAATGTATCAGAGGAATTGAATCTTGTAAAAGAGGATATTTTGGATGAGGTGGAGAAATATCAGACGGTTGAGAATTCTGAGCCTATCAAAATAGAAGGAACCAAGGAAGAAACGGAAATTCCACAGATGGAAACAGTTACTGCTGTTGTTTCTGATGTGACAGAAGTCGTAAAATCAGCAATGCCATGTGTTGTTTCTATTACCAATTTTTATACCGCAATGGACTGGTATGGAGATGAGTCGGAGGAAGAAGCAAGTGGTTCCGGTATTATTGTTGGGGAAAATGAGGATGAGCTTCTAATTGTAACCAATTATCATGTAATTGAAGAGAATGACCAGCTTAGTGTGCAGTTTATTGATGATTCAGAAGTAATTGCCTATGTAAAAGGAACAAGCAAGGAACATGATTTGGCAGTAATTACTGTATTGTTAGCAGATATTGAAGAAGAGACAAAACAGAAGATTGCGATTGCTACTTTGGGAAATTCAGATGCTTTGCAGGTAGGAGAGCCTGTTATTGCGATTGGAAATTCCTTAGGCTATGGGCAGTCAGTAACAACAGGGGTTATTAGTGCATTAAATAGAGAGATTGAGTTTGATGACAATACAAGTAATTTTCTGATCCAGACGGACGCAGCAATTAATCCGGGTAATTCAGGTGGTGCACTTTTGAATGTCAAGGGAGAGGTTATCGGGATTAATTCCAGTAAGATTGCAGATTATCTGATAGAAGGTATGGGATATGCGATACCGATTACAACAGCAAAGCCGGTTATTGAAGAATTGATGCTTCGAGAAACAAAGCAAAAGGTAGCGGAGAGTGAGAAGGCATTTCTTGGTATTTCGGGTACGGATGTAACAGAAGAGGTTTCTATGACATATAATCTTCCACGTGGAGTTTATGTGGCAGAGATTTTAGAAAATACAGGGGCTGCGGCTTCAGGAATACAAGAAGGTGATATTATTGTAGCTTTTGAAGGTGAAGAGGTTACACAGATGACGCAGCTTCAAGAGTTGTTAGAATACTATGCAGCGGGTACAAGTGTAGAAATAACGATTATGCGTCAGAGTGATAATGGTTATCAGGAACAGGAAATTACGGTTGTGTTAGGTTATAGAATAGAATAAGAGACGTTATATGGAGGTTTGAAATGTCAGATCAGGATAATAAAGAACTAGAAAACGATGATATGGAAATGATAGATATATCAGCGGATGACGATAAGGATGAGTTTTCAAAAAGCACAGAAGAGGATTATGATAAGGAAAGTGAATACGAGGATGTCTGTTTCATCTGTAGAAGACCTGAGAGTAAGGCGGGAAGGATGTTTAAGCTTCCAAATCACATTTCCGTATGTTCAGATTGTATGCACAAGACAATGGACACCGTTAGTCAGTTTGACTATCAAGGGATGCTGAATAACACAGGTGGCTTTGGAATGGACAATAATGATGGAAAGAAAGGTAGATTTCCGAACATCAGCTTTGTAAATATTGCAGATTTGCAAGGTGATGGTGGAATTCCAAATCGTCAGAGATTGAAGAAGAAAAAACCAAAAGAGAACAAAGAAGCTGTATTTAATGTGAAGGATTTACCAGCACCACACAAAATTAAGGCACAATTGGATGATTTTGTGGTAGGTCAGGATTATGCGAAAAAGGTAATTTCGGTTGCAGTATACAATCATTATAAGCGTGTTGCAACAGGAACCATGGATGAAATTGAGATTGAGAAATCCAACATTCTTCTTCTTGGTCCGACAGGATGTGGTAAGACCTATATGGTTAAGACACTTGCAAAGCTTTTAGATGTACCACTTGCTATTGCAGATGCAACTTCGTTAACAGAAGCTGGTTATATCGGTGATGATATAGAGTCTGTTATCTCTAAGCTTCTCGCGGCTGCCGATAATGATGTGGAACGTGCGGAACGTGGTATTGTTTTTATCGATGAAATTGATAAGATTGCAAAAAAGAAAAATACTAATTCCAGAGATGTCAGTGGTGAATCTGTTCAGCAGGGAATGTTGAAATTATTAGAAGGAGCAGATGTAGAGGTTCCGGTTGGGGCTAATAGCAAAAATGCAATGGTTCCTCTTACAACAGTGAATACTAGAAATATTTTATTTATTTGTGGTGGTGCATTCCCTGATTTGGAAGAAATTATTAAGCAGAGATTGTCAAAACAGACTTCGATTGGTTTCAATGCAGAATTGAAGGATTCTCTTGATAAAGAGAAGAATATTTTAAAGAAAGTTAAGGTAGAGGATATCAAGAAATTTGGTATGATTCCTGAGTTTGTAGGTCGTTTGCCGATTATCTGTCCGATGGATGGACTGGATAAGGATAGCTTTATTCAGATTCTTCAGGAGCCAAAGAATGCCATTTTGAAGCAGTATCAGAAGCTGTTAGAGCTAGATGAGGTAAAGTTAAACTTTGATGATAGTGCCTTAGAAGCAATTGCTGAGAAAGCCATGGAACGAGACACAGGAGCAAGAGCACTTCGTGCCATTATCGAGGAATTCATGCTTGATATTATGTATGAGATTCCAAAAGATGAAAATATTGGAGAAGTGACCATTACTGGAGATTATATCAATGGAACAGGAGGTCCTGTGATTCAGATTCGCACGGAATCTGTACATCAAAAGAAAATAGAAGAACAGCCAAAGGATGAAAAACAAGAGGAAAAGCCGGAAGAACCAAAAAAACCGGAGGTAGAGAATTTCCTAGAGTTTTAATGGAATAATAGAAAAATTGTAATAAATCCGCTCTTTTGGGTATACACTATAAAAAGCTTTTTGTAAGAAGAGGTATTTGGTGTGACCTGTAAAGAGCGGATTTTGTCTAATGATTACGCGGATATTATTACGGATTTTGTGATACCTGAGAGATTTAACTATCAGATACCGGTGGATAATTGTATACATCAAGTAATGGGTGATTTGAGAATTCTATATATAAAAAAGGATGCAATTCCGCGTATCAGTATATCAGATGCCAGTTACTATTTTATTCCAAGGTGTTATGGTTTGACACAACTAGAAGGCATGGGAGGAAGTAGAGAATATAATTCGATTGCTCTGATGGAAGCGGGCATTTTGGCTACCCAAGGACAGCCATTGAATCTGACTGGCAAAAATGTAACAATTGGATTTATTGATACGGGCATACAATATGAAAATGAGGTGTTTCGTGATGCTACAGGCAGGAGTAGGATTACAGCAATTTGGGATCAAACCATACAGACAGGTACTCCTCCGGAAGGATTTTTGTATGGCACGGAGTATACCAATGAGATGATTCAACGTGCAATTGAGAGTGACAATCCAAGAGGGATAGTGCCAAGTACAGATGAGATAGGACATGGTACCGCAGCAGCTAGTGTGGCAGCAGGAAGTCGTTTGGAAGGGAATAGACAATTTATTGGAGCAGCGCCAGAAAGTAATATTGTTATGGTAAAACTCAAAGAAATGAAACAGTATTTACGAGAATATTATCTGATTCCAGAAGAAGTTCCTTGTTACTCGGAGACAGATATTATGCAGGCGGTACAGTATTTGCAGAAATATGCCATGAGTCTGAGTAGTCCACTTGTTGTTTATATGGGAGTAGGAACGAACTTAGGTGATCATACAGGAGCTTCGCCACTGGCGAGGTATATAACAGCTATTTCTTATCAGAAAAGCAGAGCTTTTGTTATTGGAGGCGGCAATGAGGGTAATGCAAGAAGACACTTTAGAGGAACCATTTCTGGTAGGCAGGAGCAGCAGGATGTTGAGCTTAGGGTAGGAGAAGGAGAAAAAGGTTTTATTATGGATTTTTGGGGAAAACAGCCGTATTTATTCTCGGCCTCTGTCCGTTCACCGGGAGGAGAGATGATACAGCGTATAAATCCAAGAATAAAAGGGCCTCAGACGTATACCTTTATCTTTGAAAGGACAAGGATTACGGTAGATTATATTCTGGTAGAGCCATCTTCGAATGCGGAAATGATACGGTTTCGATTTGAAAATCCAACTGCTGGTATTTGGACAATACGAATACAAGGAGAAGGAAGTATAAATCAGGGAGAATTTGATTTGTGGCTTCCAATCACACAATTTTTAACAGATGAGACTTATTTTTTAGAGCCTGATCCATTTATTACGCTGACAGATCCCGCTTATGCAAGACGTGTGGTTAGTGTGACCTCTTATAATGATGAAAATGACAGTTTATATGTCAATGCAGGAAGAGGATTTTCCAGAGATGAACAGATTAAACCGGATATTGCAGCACCTGGCGTAAATGTAAGTACCATTCTAGGTATGAGGAATGGTTCTAGTATCGCAGCGGCAATTACAGCAGGAGGCGTCGCGCAAATATTACAATGGGCTGTAGTAGAACAGAATGATATTCTGGTGGATTCGGAAAGTATCCGTAACTATCTGATTCGTGGTGCAACAAGAGATGAAAATATGGAGTATCCGAATCGAGAATATGGCTATGGTCTTTTAAACATAGAAGGGGTTTTTCGTTTTTTGGCAGGAACATCATAAAAGTATGCATATTTTCTTTTCTCCAAGTAAAAAATATCCATAGCAAGAGTTTTATGATTGCAATTAAATATGGATTCAGCCATAGAGCTGGGGAGGAAGGAAAAATGAAAAAGAAAGTTGTTTTATTATTAATGAGTATTACCTGTTGTGCCATGCTTTCTGCATGTGGAGGAAATAACGAGGAGAATAAAGACCCATTAACAGGTCAGGAGCAGACTTCGGAGGCTACAACAGAAGGTGCATCTTCAACAGAGCAAGCAGAAGCGAATATGACAGATGAGTTTGACAACTTATTAGGTCAGCCAAATGATGCAAATGGAGTCATTGACTATATTAATTCCAATATTGTCAATGCAGGTGATATGGAAGTGGATCGCTATCTGACAGGATTATTGGGATATGGCAATAATATTCGTGATATAGATTTTACTAGATTAGAGGAAAGTCGCCAGCATATGCCTGAAGATATGGTTGCGTTTATGGAGCTTATGAAACTTGAGAAGGAATCTCCATCCATGACCATGTCAAACGAAGAGAATCGCATGACAATTGGGCTTACTCTTTCTGAAATGTTAGAAAGAGCAGTGTTATTTGAACAGCATATAGAGAAGTATCCAAATAACGTTTCCACAGAAGCTGCTTCTAGATTATATGAAGAGATTGCAACGCATGCTATTACAGGTGGTTATGATAAGACAGCAGGAGTATCACACTATTATCAGGGAGAGTCAGAGGATGTTGTAGATCAGGAAGCGCTATCTTATTATCAGCAATTTGCAGAGGCTAATCCAGACAGTAGATTAGGCCAGATTGTAAAAGAATATGTGGGCTTATTGCAGGAAAACCAGTTTAAGATTGATGATAAGTTGGAGAACTTCTATCATAGTCTTCATGAACGTTTGATGCCTGAAGAAGAGAATAATCAGACAGGAATGACAGACAATCAAGCAAACGGTACAAGTACCAATGAATCAGAAACAAATAGAACAAGTGAAAATGGAAGAACTACTACTGGAGGAAGTACCAATGGAACAAACAATAACGGTGCAACAACAGAAGGAACAAATGGAGCAACGAATGATACTACATTAGGTGGAAGCGTTGCAAATACAGTTAGAGATGCAGTAGATAATGTGATGGATGGTGGAAGATAGTCATTCTTTTACTTGATTTTAAAGGTTGATATGCGTTAGAATCATAGATAACTACTCAAATGATTCTTTTGGAGGTTATCTATGAAATTTACATGGTTAGGCGTACTATTGTTTATAACAGATGGAATCATTAAGCTATTTGTGGAAAAGAAAGGCAAGAAAGAAGTAATTAAGCCCTTACTTGGTGGAAAACTATTTTTGCGAAAATATCACAATACAGGAGCTATGCTTGGTGCAGGAGCAAAAAGACCAAAAAGGATAGCACTTTTGTCTATCATATTTACGGCTTTTATGACTGGAGTATATGTAGCAACACTAGGGTATAAGGGACAAGGTATGTTAAAAACAGGATTAGCTCTATTACTCGGAGGGGCTTACAGTAATACCTATGATCGATTGCGTAGAAAATATGTAGTTGATTATATATCCTTTGGAGTAAAGGGGAAGCTTAAAAATGTTATCTTCAATATATCTGATTTTGGCATTATTTTAGGAGCAGGGCTTATGGTGATTGGAGAACTGTTAAAAGAATAAGGATATGATAAGACAACCCTCGGCAGAGTTTGCCGAGGGTTGTCAATTCTTAATAACCAAATGGGAAAAGGTAGTTAAATGGATTTGTGTAGTTATATTCTTCTTGTGGTGCTTTCTGAGGAGGAGCAGACTGGTTATTACTATTGTCTTCAGCATCATCTCCTAAAACATCTTTTGTTCCAAGAGTGAGAGTAAACGTTTTTTCACTATAACCTTCATTACCTTGTACCATAGCAATGATTTCTACCGTTTCACCTGATTTATAGTAGGTTAATAAGGTTTTTAGTTCACTCATGCTTTTAACGGTCTGACCATCGAACTTTGTAATGATATTTCCTTTAGAAAGTCCTGCGGCTGCTGCGGGAGAATCCTCATAAATCGTATTAATAAAGATACCCATTGGCATATCATAGGTCTGAGAGATTTCATTGGTAACATCGGTTCCACCAATGCCAAGATAACCTTGCGCTTCTTCTGTAACAACATCTCTAGTTTCTTTGAGCATCAATTCCTCAATAATAGACTGTACATCAGAAATAGGAATGGCATACCCCATACCTTCTACGGAGCTGGAAGAAACTTTCACAGAATTGATACCAATTAATTCACCTTTCATATTAAGCAGGGCACCGCCGGAATTTCCAGGATTAATAGCTGCATCTGTTTGAATCAGTTTATTGGTAATCGGAGTGCCGTCATCTCCAGAAACAGTAACTTCACGGTTTAAGGCGCTGATGATACCGGTTGTAACAGACTGTCCATAGCCTAATGCATTACCAATGGCGACAACATCCTGACCAAGCTGTAAGGTAGAGGAATCGCCAATGGTTGCCACTTTGATCTGTGACTTCATTTCATCGGTAATTTCGTCCATGGAAACGGAGATGACTGCTAAGTCCTTATCGGATTCATAGCCTTTGAGCTTGGCACTTACAAGGGATGGCTCGTCACTGTCTTCATCATAGCTGAATACAACGCTTAATTCACTACTTCCGGATACAACATGATAATTGGTTACAATTAAGAGCTCAGTATCGTTTGCACCAATGATAATACCAGAACCACTGCTTTCGGTATCTTGTTGGTAAGTACCAAATAAGGTTCTTACTTCGGTTACACCTTTATTGGTGATAGAAACAACACTTGGAAGGCAATTGTTTGCAATGGCTGTAATATCAGCTGTAGTAGCTATCTGGGACGTTGAAGAGGGGGTAAGAGAGCCTGTTGTCGAGGACAGTGTAGAAGAGGCATTTTTTGCTTCTAACTGTTCCAATTCAATTTTTGTCTGCAATAGTTGTTGACTTGCAAAATAAGTAGGAAGGCTAAAAGCAATTCCTGTAGATGCACCAAATAGAATACCAAGCCCAACGAAACATGCTGCTTTTTTGGCAAAAGGGTGTTGCTGTTTTGCTTTTTTAGGTTTTATCGGTTGAGGATTGGGTTGAATACCATATTGATAGGTGTTGTTATTTGGGGTGCCACTTCCGGTAGTATAATAAAATTCCTGTGTTTGGGAATTTGGTGTTTCACCATTTTCATTTTGTTGATTTTGATTATATTCGTACATAAATAAAGTCCTTTCTTTTTGTTTCTATCTGTATGTTTTTATTAGTTTTCCGTTTTACAAGTAATACTATAATTCCAATTTGTGTTTAAAATTTATCTAAAATGTGTTTATTCTGTGAAATTCATAAAGAAAAAATAAAAATTTATGGTTATAAAATATTTTAAAAGTGCCATGATTATATTAGGTAATAATAAATTTGGCATAAACACTTTTGAAGGAGCTGGAAATAGCATGGTTAAAAATAAAGAATTTGATTTATTAGCACTTGGTGAAATTTTGCTTCGTTTGTCGTCCCCTATAAATGAACGCTTAACAAGAGGAGATGTATTTCAGAAACAGGCTGGAGGAGCAGAACTTAATGTAGTATCAGGCTTATCCTTATTAGGTTTGAGAACAGGTATTGTTTCAAAGGTCCCTGCAAATGATATAGGAAGATATATACAGAACCGAGTACGTTTTTGTGGTGTCAGTGATGATTACTTAGTGTATGACGAGTCTAAAGATTCCAGACTTGGTGTTTACTATTATGAATATGGTGCACATCCGAGAAAACCAAGTGTTATTTATGATAGAAAAGATACAGCATTTACCGATATTATGATTGATGATTTCCCGGAAGAAATGTTTCATGCAGCAAGATGTTTCCATACAACAGGTATTACGCTAGCATTAGGGCAGAAGACACGAGAAACAGCAAAAGAAATGATTAAACGATTTAAGGAAAATGAAACATTGATTTCTTTTGATGTGAATTTTAGAGCAAATTTGTGGACAGGGAAGGAAGCTAAGGAATGTATCGAGGAGATACTTCCCTACGTAGATGTGTTCTTTTGTTCGGAAGACACAGCAAGATTAACATTTCAGAAAAAAGGAACAGTTCAGGAAATGATAAAAAGTTTTACTAAGGATTATCCTATCCGTGTTGTGGCCGCCACACAACGTATTGTGCATTCTCCGAAGATTCACTCCTTTGGCTCCTGTATTTATAACGCTATGAAGGATTACTTTGTACAGGAACCGCCGTATGAGAAAATCGATGTTGTAGATAGAATTGGTAGCGGAGATGCTTATATTTCAGGAGCGCTTTATGGCCTTCTTGCATATAATATGGATTGTCAGAAAGCGCTAGAGTACGGAAATGCAACAGCAGCGGTTAAGAATACCATACCGGGTGATTTACCATCCTCTAATCTAAAAGAGATTGATTCTATAATTAAAAATCATCAGTCTAGCGGTCCACAGTTAGAAATGAATCGTTAAGAGAATAGGATAGGAAAAGAAAAGTGTACCGTTTATTAAGTGCCGCCCTAGCTGGATGGGACGGCACACATTACTCCAGTAAAACTCAATCTATCAGAGGAAATGATGTAAACGAAACATTACATAAAAACAATCAATTCTTAGAAAAAAAGTTAGAAGCGAATAGAAAAATAAGAAAAATGCAACTTGTGGTTGCAAAAAAAGAAGAGTCAAGTTGCTTGAAAGGGATTTTGTATATTGTTATAATAGGCACGTAATATAGTTAGGTGTGCAGGTATTGTTCATACAGCACTTAGCATTTACTACTAAGTGCGAAAGAAAGCGTAGTTTGGTTAAGCAAAAATCCAATTGCACGGCAATGAGCCGAAGCAAATTTAGGATGGATTTTTGCATGTTACTAGAACGGAGTGAACAGTAACGTCGTGTATATTATTAAGGAGAAAATATATGACAATCGGACAGAAAATAATGCAGTTGAGAAATGTTGCTGATATTTCCCAAGAACAATTGGCAGAAATGCTTGGTGTATCCAGACAGTCAATTTCTAAGTGGGAGATGGATCAGGCTCTGCCACAGATTGATAAGGTTTTGCAACTTGCAGAGATATTCAGTGTGTCTACAGATGAGCTTTTGCTTGATAAAATCGAGATAAATCGAACAGCAGCGAATGAACCAAGAGTAAATAAGTATTTTGGTACAGATGGCTTTCGTGGAGAAGCAAATGTGACACTAACATCCATGCAGGCATATCGTGTGGGACGATTTCTTGGCTGGTATTATGCTTCAAAGCTTTCAGGTTGTACCAAGCCGGGCTATCGTCCGCGCATTGTTATAGGTAAGGATACTAGACGTTCCAGTTATATGTTAGAGTATTCCATCGTAGCGGGAATTACGGCCAGTGGTGCAGATGCTTATATGCTTCATGTTATTACGACACCGGGCGTTTCCTATGTAACACGTAAGGATGAATTTGATTGTGGTATCATGATTACTGCATCGCATAATCCTTATTATGACAATGGAATTAAGGTAATTAACGCTTATGGTGAAAAGCTTGATGATGAGACAACTGCTTTGATTGAAGCATATATAGATGGTGACTTGAAGACATTAGGAGTTACAGGTGATGATTTACCACTGGCTCAGAAGTCTAAGATTGGTTGTATTCACGATTATTCAGCAGGAAGAAACCGTTATATTGGTTATTTAATTTCGTTGGCATCCAATTCTTATAAGAATCTAAGAATTGGTTTGGATTGTGCAAATGGTGCTTCTTGGAATATTGCAGGAGCGGTATTTAGCGCTCTGGGGGCGCAGATTTATGTGATTGGTGATGAACCGGATGGATTAAATTGTAATGAAGGCTGTGGTTCCACACATTTAGAACCATTAAAGAAGCTGGTTCGTGAGAAACATCTTGACCTCGGTTTTGCTTTTGATGGTGATGCAGACCGTTGTATTGCTGTAGATGAAAATGGTAATGAAGTAGATGGTGATGCCATGATTTATGTTCTTGGAAAGAGATTGAAAATGAGAGGCACTTTGGAGGATAATACTGTAGTTACGACAATTATGTCCAACAGTGGTTTTGTGGCAAGTCTCGAGGAAATCGGCATCAAATGTGTTCAGACCAAGGTTGGTGACCGTTTTGTGTATGAATGTATGCAGAACAATAATTATGCAATCGGCGGAGAACAGACAGGACACATTATTGTGAAAAAATACGCAACTACCGGAGACGGTATTTTATCAGCTATTTTGCTTGCGGAAGAAATCTGCGATTCAAAGACTTCTTTGGCGAAGCTTGTAGAGCCGATTAAATTCTATCCTCAGCATTTGCAGAACGTGAGAGTAAAGGATAAAGAAGCAGTCTTAGCAGATGCAGGTGTTTTGAAAGCAAAGGATGAGGTAGAAAAACTCATTAATAAGAAGGGAAGAGCACTACTTAGACAAAGCGGTACAGAATCGGTTATTCGTGTTATGGTTGAGAGTGAGACACAGGAAAAATGTGTTAAATATGTAGAAATGATTGTAAATGCAATTGCGAAGGGAGGACATTGCGTTGAATAAATTAGTAAAAACGAAGGAGCTTTATGCTTCTCAGCCGGAATATTTAGTAGAATTGTTTGAGGGAAGTGAGTATCCGTGGGAGATGCTTCCTAAGATTAAGGAGTATATCTTAGCATTGATTGAAAAGGGGATTCCAGGATATACTTTGCTGGAGGAAGGTGTTTTAGTAGGAGAAAATGTAAAGATTTATCCTACAGCAACGATCGAAGCACCTGCTATTATCGGTTCTGGAACAGAAGTACGTCCAGGAGCATTTATCCGTGGCAGTGTTATTACTGGTGAAGGTTGTGTGATTGGTAATTCTTCGGAATTAAAGAATTGTGTATTATTGGATAAAGTACAGATACCACATTATAATTATGTAGGTGATTCCATTTTAGGAAATAAAGCTCATACAGGAGCAGGGACAATTTGCTCAAACTTGAAATCGGATGGAAAGCCGGTAGTAATTCACGGTGATGAAGATTATGAGACAGGACTTAGAAAGATTGGTGGTATCTTAGCAGATGGTGCCGATGTGGGCTGTGGATCTGTTATTAATCCGGGTACTGTGATTGGTAAGAATACTTCTGTATATCCGCTGACTTCACTTCGAGGAGTCTATCCTGCAAATAGCATTGTTAAGGATGCAAAGACAGTTGTAGAAAGAATATAATGATAACAAAAGATATGATAAAACATACATGGAGAGCAAAGGTGAATTTTATTAAGGTAAACAATTACGATGAACTTAGCTGCAAGGCAGCAGCAATGATTTGTGCACAGGTTGTATTAAAGCCAAATAGTGTATTAGGTTTAGCAACAGGTTCTTCACCACTTGGAACCTATGAGAAGATTGTAGAGAAGTGTGAAAAGGGAGAGGTTGATTTCTCTAAGGTTTCCTCTATTAATCTTGATGAGTATGTAGGATTAGACGGAAGCAACGATCAGAGCTATCGTTACTTCATGAATACAAATCTGTTTACAAAGATTAACATTGATGTGGCTAAGACAAATGTTCCGAATGGTTGTGCAACAGACCTTCAGAAGGAATGTGAAGCATATGATGCTTTGATTGAACAGTCAGGTGGTATTGACCTTCAGTTACTTGGTATTGGTCTTGATGGACATATCGGTTTCAATGAGCCGGATTCTTATTTTGAGAAGGCGACTCATGTGGTAGAGCTTGATCCTTCTACTATCGAAGCAAATGCTCGTTTCTTTGCATCGGAAGCAGATGTACCTAGAAAGGCAGTTACTATGGGAATGGGCGGTATTATGAGTGCGAAAAAGGTTCTTTTGATTGCAAATGGCAAGAATAAGAAAGAAATTATCGAGAAAGCCTTTTTTGGACCGATTACTCCGGAAGTTCCAGCCTCTATTTTACAGTTACATCCTGATTTAACAGTAATTTATAGTGAAAACTAAATGAAACAAGGATATATTGGTACGAAAGAAAAAGGTTGAGTTGATAAAGTCAACCTTTAGTCACGAATAAGCAGAGTCAAAGTATAAAGTAATACAAGGAGATAGTAAATATGTGTGGAATTATAGGGTTTTGTGGTTATCTAGATGCGAAAGAGGAACTAATAAAAGGTTTGGCAGAATTGGAATATCGAGGATATGACAGTGCAGGAATAGCATGTTATACAGACCGAGGTATCGAAGTAATAAAATCGGTTGGAAAAGTGGAAGGGCTTAAAAATAAACTTCCGGCAAAATTGGAGTCTTCCTGTGGTATTGGGCACACCAGATGGGCTACACATGGTGGAGTTTCAGAAGTGAATGCTCATCCGCACCGTTCAGGAAATGTTACTTTGATTCATAATGGTATTATAGAAAACTATCATGAACTGGCAAAGGAACTGGAAGGCATGGGAAAAATTCCAGTATCTCAGACTGATACAGAAATTGCTGCTATGTTGCTGGATTCTTTGTATGAGAGTAATCAAGGGAATGTATTGGAAACATTGCGAGGTGCGGTGGAACGATTGGAAGGAGCCTATGCATTTTGCATTATGTTTGCAGACCAGAAGGATGTTATATACTGTATTCGTAAGGGAAGTCCTTTGGTATGCTGTTCGTCAGAAGAAGGTTCTATTGTTGCATCGGACATGGTTGCATTGCTACGTTATTCCAAAGAATATTTTGTTTTGCCGGAATTTCAGGTAGCTAAGGTTACGAAAAATACGATAACGGTAATGGATTTGGATGGTACAGTGGTAAGCCCTGTTATGCTAAGTGTTCATTGGGATATGTCTGCTGCTCAGAAGAATGGATTTAAACATTATATGCTAAAAGAGATTCATGAACAGCCGGAAGCCATTCGCAGAACGTTAGCGCCAAGAATGAAGAAAGGAAATTATCTTTTGCCAGATTTTACAGAAGATGGCATTACGGATGAGGTGTTCAAGAATACGAATCGTGTTGTTATTACAGCCTGCGGTACAGCAATGCATGCAGGAATGGCAGGTAAAATATTGATGGAGAAATTGTTGCGTATACCGGTTCAAGTAGAGATTGCTTCAGAGTTTCGTTATGCAGATCCTATACTGGATGAAAACACACTTGTAATATTAGTTTCCCAGTCAGGAGAAACAGCAGATACCTTGGCAGCACTTCGGTTAGCAAGGGAAAAGGGGGCAAAGACCTTATCTATTGTAAATGTAAAAGGATCTTCGATTGCTAGAGAGTCTGATTATGTATTATATACACATGCAGGGCCTGAAATTGCTGTGGCAAGTACCAAGGCGTATACAGCGCAATTAACAGCATTTTATCTGTTAGCATTTCGTTTTGCTTATGTAATTGGTAAGAGAAATGAACAAGAAATCTCATACTACATGAAAGGGCTGGATGAAGTAGGAGCGCTAATGGAAAAGGTGTTGGAACAGAAGGATAAGATGAAAGAACTTAGTAAACGTCTGACTCCAGCGCAGGACTTGTTCTTCATTGGAAGAAGTTTAGATTATGCATTAGCTTGTGAGGGTTCTATTAAGCTAAAAGAGATTACCTATATACATTCAGAGGCTTATGCGGCAGGAGAGTTAAAGCATGGTACGTTGTCATTAGTAACAGGAGGAGTACCAGTGATTGCATTAGCAACACAGTCGGATGTATTTGCCAAAATGATTTCAAATGTAAAAGAGGTAAGAGCAAGAGGGGCAATGGTAATATTAATTACCAAGGAAGATAATGATGCAGTAATTGAAAATACAATTTTTGATGAACGTCTGATGATTCCAGCAGGTGATGATATATTTGCGCCATTTACAGCAGCCATTATTTTGCAGCTTTTGGCATACTATACCTCATCTTATAGAGGATTGGACGTGGATCAGCCAAGAAATTTGGCCAAATCGGTAACCGTAGAGTAAAACTAGGTTATTAAAATAGAGGGAATAAAAATAAATCTATTATGTATACTGTTGATTTTAGGTTCATGTTGTGTATACTAATATTCAGTACCAAAGTAACTGATGAACAGGTATGCGCATCTTGAAAAGATATAATTATTATATAATATTTTTTGATGCGTAATGATGAAAGTGTTAAATGGTTATGGGAATAAATACAAAAGTATAGGATATAGAATATGAACATAAGATATAGCAATTTAATTGGAGCAAGTATTCCGGTAATTTTAGTGGGCGGGATGTTTTTGGGAGCAATGAAGTCTCCGATCATAGATGATGCACAAAAGAGTAACACACAGAGGGCTGCGACGGGGCGCCTAGATGAGTCAGGCGCAGAATTTCGTATTGCAGCAGGAGTAGAGACCGTATTAGCTAATGATTATTCTGAAGAGATATCGGAGAGTGCACTTACGGGAAAAGAGACTGCGACAGCGGTAGAGCGGGAATATAATGAATACAGTGATTTTGCTATTGCTAATGTCACAAACTATGTAAATGTAAGAGTAGAACCAAATACCGATAGTGAAGTGGTAGGAAAAATGTATGATGATTCTGTAGCACAGATTCTTTCTGTAGTTGGAGATGGAGAAGAGGAATGGTTTCAAGTGATCTCTGGTAATGTGGAAGGATATATTAAGTCAGAATATTTTATCTATGGTGAGGAAGCTGCTGCAGTAATAGATGATTATGTGACAAGATATGTTGTTGTTAAAGCAGATAGACTTAATGTAAGGGAAGAGCCTGCCATAACGGCATCAAGAATTGGTTACAAAGACTTCGGCGAAAAGGCAAAGCTCTTGGAATATGGTGAAGAGTGGTCGAAAATTTTATATGCTACAGAAAAGGAAGGCTATGTATCCAGTGAATTTATTTCAATAGAAGAGCATTTTACGTATGCAAAGTCTATCGAAGAGGAACAAAAGGAATTAGAAGCGCAAAGATTGTTACAGCAGCGTGCATTAGAGGAGGAAGAAGCGTCGCCTGAAAATACAACTGTCCGAATTACACCACCGCCGACCGATTATGCAAATGTTTCGGAGCTTCGTACAGCCATAGTAAATTATGCAATGCAGTATTTGGGTAATCGTTATATTTCAGGAGGACAGAGCTTGGAGAAGGGAACGGATTGTTCAGGCTTTACCAGCTATACCTATGCTGCGTTTGGGTATTCCTTGAGTAGGACACCACAGGGGCAGTGGGGGTCAAATGGAAGAAATATTACCGTAGAAGAGGCAAAGCCAGGAGATATTGTATGCTATGCTTCAAACGGTAGTAGATGTAGCCATGTTGGATTGTATATTGGAAACGGGCAGATTATTCATTCTGCAAATTCAAGAAAAGGCGTTATCATTAGTGATATATACTATGATAACACCTTTATCGGAATCAAAAATGTAATAGATTAATGATTTAATGCTTGATCAGCAGTAATTACCCATTCACCGAGAATATCTTCGCTCCATCCTATGAGGTGATCTAAGTGGAAAGAAATGCCACCATAGTTGATAATGCCGTGACTGGAAGCCAATTCTTCGGTATAGTCTTCTAATAAATAGATATTTTTAATACGAACAGGTCCGCTTGTGTAATGGCAGACTAAAGGAATAATACCGGTATCTTCCAAAGAAAGGGAGATACCGTTTTCTGTTACATGGAAGTTTATCCATGCCATGCCCTCTAACATACTTTGTCCATTTTTCTGGGTAGAAACATAATTACCAAGAGAATAGTAGCATAGTGAAGTATTTCCATTATCTGCTTCAATCAGGCTGACAGGTTGTACAACATGTGGATGTGTACCAATAATGACATCGGCACCTGCTTCTGTCATTTGCTTCGCAAAGTTCTCCTGATAATTGGAAGGTGTAGTTGCATATTCAGTGCCCCAGTGAGGACAAACGATTACCATGTCAGCAATCTGTTCAGCTTCTTTAATATCTTCGATTACCTGAGGGTTTAGGGTAGTAAAATCAATTTGTCTGCTTGCGGAATCTATACTGCAAAGTATATTCATACGGCTTGCTAAATTTTCTGGAGCACTACCGTAGTTTGGACCATAGGTATAATTCAAAATAGCAAAGGTCTTGTCCTTTATTGTAAGTAAAGGAATTTCAGGATTTTCAACTGGTTCATGAATACCGGTAAGCAGGACTTCCGGATAGTTTCTCCAAAAAGTCACACAGCTGTCCAAGCCGGAGATGCCTTGGTCGGCAGAGTGATTGGAGGCATGAAGTACGACATTAAAACCAGCATCAACAATGGCATCCCCGATTTCAGTTGGAGAGTTAAAATTTGGGTAACCTTGAAAACCAAGTTCATTACCAGCAAGTGGTGTTTCCTGATTAATAATTTTAATATCAGCCGTATTCAAAAAATCGGAGATTCCATCAAAAAGAAAATTATAATTCAGACTTCCGTCAGTTTGTTTTCCAGTATGTACGACACCCATATGAATGAGGTTGTCACCTAAGGCCATAAGCGTAATATCATATTCTTCAAAGGCAGGCTCGGTGGAAAAAGATTCTAAAGTTTGAGCTTTTTCAGCATCTTCTACAGGATATGGTTCGGGAGAAGCAGCCGGGTCAAATACTTCAACAGGGATTGGGATAGTACTTTCTGTTTCCGATATGAGATTGGAGGAAGAGGATTCAGCATTTACAGATACAGAGCTTCCACAGCCAGTCAGTGTGGCAACAACCAGAATAAAAAGCAGAAGTGTTCGTTTTTTGAGACTTTTATACATTTTGATTTCTCCTATTATTGTAGTATTTTGTAAAAATATCATTTGTTATATTTTGACTGATAAGGGAACATAAGTAGTTCCTTTGCAAAATTATGATGACTAGAATTCTATTATAGGTATTGTAATAGAATTTCGCAAGAGGAGAAGAAAAATACACTAACGTTTGATACTGCCTGGGAGGATATACGGTGGGTGGAACGATAAGAAATGGTTTAAAATACAGTAAAATAAGGTGTTTGAGTGCCTTCGGTATCAATTAGGATGTGTTGCATATGAATAGTTTATAAATAAAAAAATAAATGGAAATGATTAGTATAGTTATTTAATATAAAATTAAGAAGAATAAAATCCAATGAACATCAATATATTAAAGCAAAGATGCTCATGGGGTTTTTTATGCGTATTTTAGACAATGTGATATATGAAATCAAAGAGAGAAAATTAACAAAAAAGATTGTAACGATGGCAGCAGCGTTACTTGTTCTTGGAGGAACAATTGGAGTAAAAGAAGCAGTTCCAACTAGCTCCACTGTAGGAGACAGGGAACTTCCGATTTATTGTGTGGAAACAGATGAGAAGAAGATTGCGTTGACATTTGATGCAGCCTGGGGAAACGAAGATACGAAACAAATCATGGATATCTTAAATAAACATGATGTAAAGGTAACCTTTTTCATGACAGGGGGCTGGGTAGAACAATTTCCAAATGATGTAAAGATGATTTATGAAAATGGTCATGATCTGGGAAATCATAGTCAGAATCACAAGAACATGAGCCAGATTACCGATAGTGAAAAGGAATCAGAGTTAATGTCCGTGCATGAAAAAGTGAAGGAGCTGACAGGATATGAAATGTTTCTCTTTCGCCCGCCATATGGGTGACCTAATTTGCGCAAGAAAAAATTTGTAGAGTTACAAGTGATTGAACGGAAACACTAGCTTGATAGCAGTGCTTCCAATTCATTAGAAAATCGATAGACGATTTTGATTTCTTTATTATCTGAAACATAAATAGTATCAATCATATCAGCAACCGTACTTCTATCCAGTTCATCAATCATTCCCCTTTGTAAGAGTTTTTCCAACCAAGGAAAATGCAATGTCTGATTTATTCCCTCAGTCTGATTACCTAACATATCGTTTTGTAAAGCTCGAATAGAATTTTCTTCCTCTTCGTATTGCTTTTGTAATGCCATAAAGTCATTCCTAGATAGCACATTGTCCTGATAGGCTTCAAAGGCTTTCTTCTTATAAGTCATGATAGATTGGATTCGATTATCCAGATTTTTTAGTTCCGTCTCATAGTTCTGCTTTATAATTCGCTGACAGCTTTTATACTGATTGATTTTACTCTCTACGTCATGACTATTTCGAATAATCGTATTTAAATCATCTGTAATGGTATCAATAATTAGCTTCTTTGGAACTACATGTGGTGTACAGCCTTTTCGCCCCATACGTTTATAGGTTCCACATACCAAGCTTGGCTCATTTCCCCAAGAACTGGATGTGAGTCTTGCACCACATTCAGCACAGGTAACAAATCCGGCAATGGGTGATTGATTCGAAAAATCCGGCTTTGGTTTCGTACGTTCTATAAAAAGTCGTTGTGTCTTATCCCACAGCTCCTTATCAATGATTGGTTCATGGGTGTTTTCAACAATAATCCATTTTTCCGTTGGATTCTTATACCCTTTACCTTTCATACGCTTACGATAGGTTTTGTTCTGTACAGTATGTCCGAGATAGACTTGATTGCGTAGCATTTGGTGAATTGCTCCATAGCTCCAGCTTTTCTGCTGAGAGATACGACCTGTGTGGAAATTAGAACCATTCACTCTTTTATACTCCTCTGGTGATAAAATCCCTTCGGCAGTAAGAGTTCTTGCGATAGTCTGCTTAGCCATACCATCACAAAACATCTGAAATACTCTTCGTACCACATTAGCTGCATATTCATCAATGATAAACTTATGCTTATCATCAGGACTTTTCTTATAGCCATAGACCGAAAAGGCTCCCATGTAAGCTCCTTCGTATTGCTTTTCTTTGAATATCTTCTTAATATCTCGGCTTTTAGCCTTAGAGTATTCGGTATTCATTACATTTTTAATAGCAAAGATAGTATCATCTCGATACTGGTCGAAGGAATCATAATTATCATTGATAGCAATGAAACGTATATCATTATCATCAAACTCTCGGATATAAGCTCCACATTCAATGTAATCTCGTCCAAATCTGGAACAATCCTTACAAATAATGCAATTGATAAATCCTTTGTCTAAATCATCCATCATCTGTTGAAACTGTGGTCGATTGAAATTCGTACCCGTTTCACCATCATCTACATATTCCTTATAGAAGTGGAACTCTGGATGATTTTCCACGTAACGATGCAGTAGCATACGCTGATTGGCAATGGAATCAGATTCCATATCTCGTCTGTCTTCCTTGGATAATCGTAAATAAAGTGCTGTATTAAATTGTCGTTGTGTATTAGCATAATCATTTCTGATATTCATAGTTTATCTCCTTTTGACTATGCCATCCCTACCGATATTATAACACATCAGTAGGAAATGGCAGCTAGTATTTTTAAGAAGGTTGTGCATGCGTTCTAATCAGCATATCTACCATCTCGTCAATTGTGTATTCATTCTTATATTCTCTAATGATTTTGAATTCTTCTTTTTCCATAGTATTAAGCTCCTTTGCTTCTTTCTCTGATTGAGAATTATGTATAACCAACTCCATGCATGACCTACAATTCCATTTTGTTTAAATCTATGCCAGATTTATGGAAATAATCATAGATTCCTCTCTTTTTCATAAATTCTTCTGCTTTCTGTTTGAATCTGCGAAGTTCATATATTTCAGCTTGCAAACTTTTTATGGATAATCGATGACTCATGGATTTTTCCATTTGTAACTGTGAAGAAAGATTCGCATTGATTGCCTGTAATTCTTTATTCTCTTTTTGTAATAAGGACACTTCATTGGAAAGTTTTTTCTCGTTACTTTCTTTTGCTAGCTGTTTCTTAGCTAAAGAGGTCAGTTTTTTGTAATCCTTTTCATCAACAGTAACCTTACCTCCAAGAATCGTTTTTCCAGTACTAATCTTTTCAACAGATTTAATTTCTGTTTTGACAGTGGCAAGCTTTTGAAGCTCCTGTTTTTGCCCTTGGATTGTAATTGCCAATTCTGCTTTTTCTTTCTCCATATCCGCTTTATATTGCTTCACAGTACGATGTACCGCTTCTGAATTAACTTCCCCTCGTTCAATATGAAAACCAGCTTCTTGAAGACGTTTAGGAAGTTCTTCTTGGATTTTACGAAGTGTATTCCGATTGATAACGTCCTTTGCACATACTCGGTTATCCTCTGTCATAGGAACAAAACCAAAGTGCATATGTGGTGTATGCTCATCATTGTGGACTACTGCATAAATGGTATTCTTCTTTCCAAAGGCTTCCTCTAAGTAACCAAGAGCAACTTCAAAATATTCTCTTTGTTTCTCTGGTGTCAGTTCTTCGAAGAAATCATTACTGGATGAAATAATAAATTCGGTTAGTACAATCGCATCCTTGCGTAATTTCTTACCAGTTGGATTATTTCTGATATCGACCAGATTCATCACAGCTGCATAATAATTCTTTTCAGGACACTCCATCAGTTTGTAATTCAGATGACTTCGCTCTAAATCAATATCCTGATTTCCATAATGCTCATTTAATCGTTCATTGTGACGTTCTATCTTTCCGATAGCGCCTTTTGTATATTTCTCTCCATGACAAACTAATTTCGCCATTCAAATTCTCCTTTCATAACTTCCGTAGGAAGCAGCTGCGGAAAAGCTGGATACGGCGAACAACCGCAGCCACTTCCAACAGAAGTGTAACCCACTATACTTTACATTTTGTAAAGTAGTGGGGATTGCCAACTACGTTGGCAACACCGTTCCTTTGCATCCCTTTTTGCACCCTAACGGTGTTGACAATAAGGACTTTAAGGACAATTCATATTATCTTTTGTCCCTATTGTCCTTTTAGTCCCTATATCTTACCCCTTGATATAGGGACTGATATGAATAATCTCGCTAGGTCTATTTGTTCCTACGACAGGAATACTTTGCTGGCGGATATATCCATATTTTTCAAGAAAGTCTAGGATAGGTTTCAAATCTGCGACATTCTTGAAGTAGGATTCTATGACTGTCTGCGTTTCTTCTGAAAGCTGTAATGTATGCACCTTATCATGTACGAAGGTATTTAGAATCTTGCTTAATACAGCATGAAAATTGTCTGTTACTTCCTGTGGAATCCCTTGTGAAACAAAGACTCTATGACCTATTCTTGATGTAGGAATTGCTATCAGAAATCTTGCAATCAAACCTCTGCCATTCATTGCTTTATGTCCCATGATTTCTTCTAAAACACTTGGCTGAATTGCTAATACTGTAGTCAGTCTTGGATTTGAAATATACTCAGCCATACGATTCTTTCTATCTACTCTGATTTCATCCCCACTATGACCTTTTAACCATACGTCCAAGTTGATTTTGCTATTGTATCTTCCTGCAATAATATCGAAGATACTTCCTTCTGCTGAAATCACAGCCATCACACTGTTATTCTCAGACAGAAGTGTTGTCAGTGCTTCTGAGGAACAATCATCTGCATATAGGCGAATTGGTTTTACTTCTTCCAGTTCGTCAAGTTCTATCTGTTTTGCTTTGATTTCAAGCTCTAATTGCTTATCGTTTTTGGATTTGCCTAAACGTTCCTGCATATTGCGAATGGCAGATTCCAGATTTGTCTTTTTTTGTTTGTAATCGGCTATCAAAGGTTTTAATCTTTCATTCTCCGCTTGCTCATATTCAAATAGGAATCGAGTCATGTTCTGCATAATGGATGATTTACGTTCACCCGGTTCTGCCACAAGCAATACATATAAATTCAATGGCTCATAATAATTAGTATTTCCTTCAATACGGTAACTTCGACCTGCACATACCGCTAAGATACCTAATGCAATAACAGCTGCCATATCAATGCTTGTCTGTGTATTCTCAGCAAGTGCTTTGATATAGTCACCAACTGCTTGTGGAAATGCATTAATAGGAAAACTTTGCAATGCATCTTTATGCTCCGATAATGGGAGTGGTACTTCCCATGTATTGTTGTTTATGTTCTCTGATACGTTGCTCAATTCGTTTTACCAGCCTTTCTTCGTGTAGTCTAAAATCTTCTAAATCCGCCCTGTTTCCATAGAGAAAAAGGTCACAATAATATTCCATTTTCTCAAGCTCCTGTAAGGCTTCTACATATTCCTCAGTGATAGGTTCCTCCAAATTCTTTGGTGAATAGGATTCTTTCCAATCCCGAAGCAGTGAACAATAATCCGTAAGAAGTAAATAGGTATTGTGTTTCCAACTTTCAAATTGCTTCTCTTTCAGCAATTGGCTTATTCTGGTATTTCGTTCTTTCTGATATTGTTCTCTGTCATATTCCACATCTGCAATTCCGAAATCGATTTGAAGCTTTTTGACTGCTTCTAAAGGTGATAATGAGAATAACTGACTGGTCAGGTTGATGACATCTCCACCACATTGACAGCTAAAGCAGTAAAAATGGTCATCGTAAATTTTCATGCTAGGTGTCCGCTCCTTATGAAACGGACACTTGGTAAATCCAGACCTATTTGTTGTTATTCCGTAATATCTTGCAACTTCTTTGATTGACAGATGTTCTTTTACTTCCTTGAAAATCGACATCAGTTACTGGTACATAGAAACTGGTCTGCTGTCTGTAACAAAGCAGTGTAATCTAATGGATGATTACTGATAATTTCTTTTGTTGTTTTCTTTTCCAATTCGGGTTCCTCCTTCTAAAGGTGAGTCATAAATGACTTGTTAATGAGTTACCCATATGCGCATATGTCAGCGGTTTGCTGTACACAGAGAATAGCATGGATTTTTCAAAAACATTGATTTTAGGCACTTTTGCAAATCTGCAATCAGAAGAAAGATGTTAATTGCACTTTTGCAATTGACAAGCTATGGTCACATAACTATACTGAATATATGTTCGAAAAGAACGATGAGGAGAGAGCAAATGGAAACATACATAACTACAAATGAAAGAATCGCAGATTTGCGAAATATGAGCGGATTAACACAGAAGGAACTATGTGACAAGGCAGATATTCCGTATTCCACATTGAGTCGTATAGAACGTGGCGAAATTACGAATGTCAGTAATGATATCTTGATTAAGTTATCCAACTTCTTCAATGTATCAACAGATTATCTACTGGGATTAACAAATGTAAAATTCAGGAAGAATATAGAATTGTCAGAGCTTGGATTGTCAAACAAAGCACTATTTGCACTACTATCTGGTAATCTGAATACGGACTTACTCAGTCGCATGATTGAGCATCCACATTTCGTTACATTACTTGATAGTGTTGATGCCTATTTCACAGATGCAACAAAAGCAGGAATACAGTCACGAAATGATATCATCAGCCTTGCCACAGGTGGCATTAGGGATTTTATCAAACTACATCCTGAGAAAAGGCAGGAATGCAATCGTGATATCAGACATCTAAATGCTGAGAAAATTGGCGGAGATGAAGCAGACCTAAATAAGCTTCGTAATATCTTTATGGCAATGCTGAAAGATATCAAAGCTGATTATGGAACAGTTCCACAGGATATGAGTCAAAATATGTTCCAAGAGCAATATGAAATCATCAAAGCAAAGCGTAAGGAAATCAAAGAAGAACGTGATTTGACAGAGGATGATATGGCTAAAATCACAACTGAAATGTTGATAGAATCTGGAACTCTGGATATGGATAAAACAGAACAGCAGTTGTTCTTTGAGTTGTTTAAGCATATGTTGAAGAGAACATCTGCTTCTAAAAAATACAGATAACTATAAGAAGTACTAGGAGATACAAACTTGGAAAGAAATGTAACAATCGTTAAGGATTTGAAAGGACAAAATATTGTCCTGATTAATGACATCTATTTCAAAGGACGTCAGAATATCGAATGGAAGGAAGTAGAAAAATATTTAAAGCAGTATGTGGGAGAATTTATAGAAATCATTGATACCGATGATATTGTATATATTGGGAATGATTTGGCTGACGAATACACAGGTTCTAAATATACTGCCAAATTAAAAGGTACTTATGCCAAAGCAAAAGCCAACGCAGCACAAGGGCTACCCGAATTAGTAAAAACAGCAATAAATAAAAGATATAAAGAAAATCTTGCAGACAAGCACAATATAAATGCTAAGCATGGATGGTATCGATATGACTCACGTTTCGCATTACCTGTATACGATGATAGTGGAGATGTTGAGAGATATAATGTCTTTCATGTGGAATTGATAGTAAGACATGCTGCTGACGGCAAATTGTACTTATATGATATGATTAACATAAAAAAAGAAACGGGTACCCCGCTTTAGCAAATGCCGTACGGTTAAAAACTCGTTTCTCTTTGATATCATATTAAGGGATGATACTGAGAAAGTCAAGGGCGATTTTAAACCCATCGAATTCGAGGGGGTTAAAATTATGTAATTCAAAGCACAATTAGGTCTCCTTGGTATATTAAGGAATTTATCACCAAAATTGATACAGACATTGAATTTATAATCAAAATCGATGCTTTCTAGAAGGAGATTTATAAGACGAACAAAGCTGACACATCAATAAAAGGAGTGGATTATAATGGCAGAAATATCAAATGTTATAATGACACAGAATCATTCTCCCTTCCGAGATGAAATAAATTTAGAGAAAGAAACTGTAAAAGGTAATCTTTTCTTAGGCACTCAAAACAGTAAAGAAGTTCTACGAAAGCAAGTAGCAACTAAGCTTATAATGGACTTAAAACGAGCAGAAGAACGCTCTGATAAAGAAGGATGGGTAGAGGCTGAAGATATTGATTAAGCAATAGTATTATTTTATTGAATATACAAAAACTCCCTTTTCGGAAAAACGTACCTAGAGCCTATTAGACCAATCTAACCTGCATTTTTATACATTTCACAATTGTTTGGACGATTTGAGCGATTACCCTTGGAAAAGAACTTAATAGATTCTTGAAATCTGATTACTTGAAAGCTCTGAAAATATAGGAAAGGCTATCCAATCTCTTGGAAAGGATAGCCTAAAATTATGACCATACATTTAGTATGTGTCTACATAGTTTTCAGTATGCATCTGACCATTTTCATCCGTATAAGTAATACTTGAAACATAACCGTTTGATGTTGGCAAATCTACATAATCATCGACTTTATGACTTCTATGCATTCTATATCGTACTGTGATTTTATACCAACCATGCTCGTCGGTTCTTTCCCATTCATATGTTGTATATTGTGCGCGTGTTTGTAATTTATAGAAATCTTTGCACTTTTCAACGGAATCAGCCTTGCCAAGTGATGTATACTCCAGATATTCTTCACGCATACCTACGTAAGGAAGTTCTGGTCCTATTTTCTTTTTTTCACTTTCAGTATCATTGAAATAAACCAAGGTATCTCCTTCGAAGGTGTAGCTATATTCTGTTGAGCCTCCCATATTAGGCTTTGTTACATAAAAATGGTTCGGATAAAATGCATATTCGTAGTTAGATGATACAAAATCTATGTTGTAATCATTTTGAACAGCAGCATACCTGCCTTTATATTTTACATACCCACTGGATGTTTCATTATCATTAATAATTTGTTCATACCCACTTTGTTCCCTTGCTTCTTGGAGCATATCTTCAATATCCACTTGATAACTATGCAATAAATCACATTTATTTTGATCTGACATATGTTCTACATCATTTGAAACAGACACTGTAATGTCTACCCAATCCACTTGTGTATAGTATTCTCCATCTCCAGAATCATAAAAATCAGTGTTAACTTCTATTGACTTGATAATGCCGTCTGCATCTCTATAACTTTCTATCTCGTTCAATACTCCTCTGTAGGCATCTCGTGCATCTGCAAAACTTTTATCATGTATAGCTGATTTTATCATACGAACGCTTATAAAAACTACAACTATAGTAATAACTATAAAGACTATGATTTTTTTACCTTTGTAACTCATGTGAATTCTCTTTTCTACAACTAATCTTCTGTCACTTCCGCAATATCAATATCTGTTTTGTATGGAATCTCCAGTTCATAAAGAGTTAAACTCCATTCCCCGTTGCGATAGCTTTTCTTGGAAGTTTTAATGTCATTTAACTTTACTGCTTTTTTCATAGTTAAGGTAAATGGACACATAAAATTATTTTGATCTTTTGCCAATATTGTAGCATTTAGTGTAAATGACTTTTCTTCAAAGAATGTATTATTCGCATCAGATATGACAATTTCATCTATCATAAGGTGTGTAAGACCTTCAACCTTTTCATTGATTATGTAAGGCTTTAGGTATATGTAAAATCTGTCATCATCCTTTAATGAAAATTCATACTCATTGCCTGTTTTTGTAGCTGTAAATTTTCCATTGATAAATTTGTATTCCTTGTATATATTCAAATTCATAATAATAAACCTCCCATGTAAATGATACTTAATTATACCATTTACATGGGAGATTGTGAATAATTTAGTGAACAACAACAGATTATCGTTCATTTTTGCTCTTTTATGACTACCTCAATGACATCAATGAATTTCTGCGGAAGAGTGAATGCTTTGTACAGTTCCTCATCGGTATGTCGATAATAGCATTTTGTCTATAAAGCATCTTCTAATTCTTCTTCAGAATATCCAAACATATAATCTTCATCTTTTCCATGCGAAGCCCATATTAGAGCAGCATCATAAACACTTAATCGTTCACCGTCGTCCTCGTCATCTTCTTCCTCGTTAGCACAATAATCACAAACATACGATTCGCCATCCCAATCACCAAAAACATCTTTATCTCTTCTTAATCGACGTCCACATCTGACGCACATTGCATATCTACTCATATCTAATCCATCCTTTCAAAAATTAAAACTATAATTACTTACAATTTATTATGGCATTGAAATTTATAATGTCACAACGCAAAATATCTTACAACAGTATTGTATCACAAGAAAAAACTGAAAACAATCAAAAATGTTTTTGTTTGATAATATTAGGGATGGCATCTTTGCGCACTTTGGTTTCGCCGTATGGAGACTATGATAATGCTGTAGTAAAAACAGCAAAGAAGTGTGGCTATTATACGATACAATGGGACGTTGATTCTCTTGATTGGAAGGACTATGGTGTGGATTCTATTATCAAGACCGTAACACAGCATAAAGCATTAGGGAATGGTAGTATAATTCTTTGCCATAATGGAGCGAAATATACGGCACAGGCATTAGATTCTATGATTACAACGCTGAAAGAGGCAGGCTATACCTTTGTGCCTCTTTCGGAATTGATTTATAAGGATAACTATCATATGAATCACGAAGGACGACAGATAGCAGATAAATAAAAGTATGAACTTAGTTTAATACAGGCTGTACATATCCCTCATCATCAATCAAAATATTAGTAGAGATACTCTGCTCAAAGTCAAAGATTTCTCTCTGGATAGCAAGGTCAGTAGGATAGCTGGTCTTGCTGTTTTTTTGAATAGCAGGAATAAAACGTACCTTCGTGATAGATTCAGTCTTAGTATTAATCTCTAACTCATAGAGACAAGTATACATAGTTTTTGCATTAAACCAGAAATTTCCAAGGCTATACATAATAGGTTTTCCTTGATAATATTCGATACCTTGCAAGACATGAGGGTGGCTTCCGATAATAGCATCAGCACCGGCATCAATCATAGCGTAGGCGAGGTCACGCTGGTATTGCTCTACTTTATGAGAACCTTCGGTACCCCAATGAATGTTGGCAATAACAATATCTGCTACTTTTGCAGTTTGTCGGATGGTTTCAAGATAAAGAGAGGGATCATAACAGCGAAGGATTCCAGGCGTAGTATCGGTTGCTTGTGGAGTCATTTTAAATTTCTCAGCCTGACTTGCTGCCACATAACCGATAATAAGGTTATCATACTGAAAATAATATGGCTGAATGGCTTCGTTTATTGTTCGGCCTGCACCTACATAAGCAATGCCGGCAGATTCTAAAGTATCGAGTGTGTCAAAGAGTGCATCAGCGCCATAATCATAGCAGTGGTTATTAGCAAGCAATACGATATCGGTACCAAGTTCCTTCATGATATGAACGCGGGATGGATTGGCACGGAAGGTCCATGCTTTATTGGGAAGAGCTTTTCCACGTGTACTATAAGTAAATTCATTATTAGGCATGAAAATATCAGCCTGTTGCATGTAGGCAATCAGTTCAGGTGCAATACAATCATAGATACCATTAGGTTGTTGATTTAGGGTTAATGTAGTAGACCACTTTTCATCCAGATTCATATCTCCTGCAAAGCAAAGCGTAATCTTGTCAGAGAAAAGATCTTCTTTCGGAACCGAAGTAATTCGTTCAGGAGAAGCATAAACCTGTTGGTTTGTGCATAGAGTAAATATTAATATGAATAAGGCACTAAGTAATTTTTTCATTGAAATCCTCCATATTTACACTGTTTTGATAAAAGTTTGATACATTGAATAATACTAATTATATTGTAGCAAACTTTCAGATAATAACACAAGAGTAGGTGAGTAAACATGTATAATATTGATAATAAGGTTACTGTTCACACAGCACTTAGCATTTACTGCTAAGTGCGTAAGAAAGTGTAGTTTTGTAAATCAAAATCCTCAGATTTGTTTCTGAAATAAATGAAAAGTAGTGATTTTACAAGAAAAATATGTGCATTTTACATAAAATATTGGATTTTTTTGAAAAACCATGTTATAATTTGATAGTTGTGCGGTGTTGAAAAAACATCGTATTGTGTAAATAGGGAATGAATGTTTATTCGGATATGAGATTATGTTACTGGTATAAAGTCAACCGTAATGACAAGGAAAGTAAGGGGAAGAAAATGAATAAAGAAAAGGAATTTATGCAAGAGCTGGAACAGGCGGATTTTCATAATAAATATGAAGCAGCATGCAGATTGATAGTAGACAGATTAGAGAGAATTAATACGGAGATTTCTGGGGAAAAAGGAAGAAAATATATTAAAGATATTGAATATCGAGTAAAGACACCAGAAAGCTGCCTGAATAAAATGAAAAAAAAGGGTTATGCTTTAAAGATTGACATTGCAAAAGACAAATTGAATGATATTGCTGGAGTAAGAGCGGTATGTTATTTTTTAGATGACGTGTATCAACTTGCAGATTTAATGATTGGAAATCATGATTTTGAATTTGTTAAATTAAAGGATTATGTAAAAAAGCCTAAGTCAAGTGGCTATCAGAGTGTGCATGTTATTGTAAAGGTGCCGATTGAGGATGAGTTTGTTAAGGTAGAGATACAGTTGCGTACTAGAGCGATGGATTTTTGGGCAGATATTGAACATCATTTCATTTACAAGACTAAGGAAGTAGGAATGGAGGTATTTGAACAGGAATTTTTAAAATGTTCCAAGTCCATTCAGAAAATCGACAAACAGATGTTGAAAATAAGAAAAAAACTGGAGGCGGCAGGCGTTCAGGCATATTCAATGTGAGACTTAAAAGTGCGTATAGTTAGATTTGAACTACGCACTTTTTAATATATATTATCAATAAAAGAAAAGAGAAATGTTGTTTATATAATAAAAAAGGATAGTCAATATGACTATCCCTTTTTATTATTGTGTGTCCGATAAAACGAACCACACTTTTACTACGCAATTGTTAACTAATTAGTTAGCAGCAGCTTCTGTAGTTTCTTCTACAGTTGTAGCTTCTTCTGTAGTAGCAACTTCTGTAGTAGCTTCTTCTGTAGTAGCTTCTTCAGTTGTAGCAACTTCTGTAGTAGCTTCTTCTGTAGTAGCAACTTCTGTAGTAGCTTCTTCTGTAGTAGCAACTTCTGTAGTAGCTTCTACTGTAGTAGCTTCTACTGTAGTAGCTTCTTCTGCTACGATTGTTTCAGCTGTTGTGTCTTCTGCTGTAGAACCACAAGCTGTAAGCATTGCTGCACCTAATGTAAGGCTCATAATTGTTGCTAAAATAGATTTCTTCATAATTTTTCTCTCCCTTGTTTCATAATAATGGTTTTTCACACTTAATGCGAAAAACATAACTTATGTTTACATTTTTCATATTATACATCTTTTTTTGAGAAGGTCAATAGTTTTTACAAAAATTTATTCATTTTATATTTACTTTATATTTACAGCATGTTCACAAAATGTTCATAAAAGAATCTAACAACCCCATCATATCTTGTGATGAGGCTGTTGAAAAATGTTATTTTTTGCGTACAAATGGTACAAGTAAATAAAGAGGCAAACCAAAGAACAGAGAATATGCATAGCGAAATTCTGTTGCAACAGGAGTTGCTATACACAAGGTTAGTACAAGAGCTATGGCAGGAATGGCAATCAAGAACCCAACAGGACGTTCATTACGAATAGAGATACATTGAGAGAGAAGGATAGTCCAAAACATGCCACCAATACTCCATAAGAATCCATAAAGAGGAATTAAATCATGTAGTTTAAAAAGAAGTTCTCTCATTTTTATGACGATACTTCCACGCAGAATAGGTTGCCAGTTTAAGCCCCATTCATTTGGGTAGATACCATCAGCAAGCCCAACTTCATAGGAAACATCAGGGTACCAGAAGCCGTTCGTTTGAGAAATATAGGCATCAAAATACGCTTTAGGATGATCTAGCCCTATAGATAACCAAAGGGAGAAGAATTCGCCTTTATGGCTTTCTAAATATTCATTTCCAGTGCTTCGGATTAGATTTTTAATATTGTCAGATACATCCGGTTGATAAACAAGGCGTGCCTGTTCAATATCCATAAAGTGTTCAAGTTTTAGAAGCTGATCTTCGGTTAAAGGTTCTCGATTTGCAAGGACTTTGGCAATTTGCTGAACAGGGATGGATAAAGATTCCACAAAGTCAGCCTGTTTTATCTCATAAATGTTCATGCATGGATATTTTACAAAGAGTACCAAGGTCAGTAAAATTAAATGAACTGGAATAATAAGCTTTAATTGGTTGCGGTTCCAATACAGTATAAATGGAAGGCTGAGTAAAAAAGCATACCAGCCATTGGTACGAAGCAGACAGAGCATAAAGCCTGCAAAAATATATGGAACCAGTAAGGTAAAACATTCGCTAAGTTTTAATTTGACAGAATCATTATTTGACGGATTACGAAGCTGAAAACGAAGCAGAGATGCTGCAAAAAGTGTCATACAGCCTGCAAAAGGGATATCTTTCCACATGGTTACTGCATAGATGCCATGGTATGGGATGAAGGCATAAAAGCAAATGACAACTGCACAAATAGATGTTTTTATATGAGCCAACTGCAAAGTTTTTATAACATAGGATGCAACCCAAGCCATAAATAGCATTTGTATGATTGTATAGGAAGCAAGGCCAAAATGAACATTGCCTGTCAGATTCAATCCCATATGGTAGAAGAAACCAATTATCATTGTATGAATGACGGGATGATGATTAGTGAGCTCGTAAGCACCGATAACCTGTGCATACTGATTGAGACTGTCAGGAGTCATAATTGCAGGATATTCATGAAGAAAGTATGGAAACCATGCAATAAGGCATACAAAAAAAGCAACAAAAGGAAGCCATATTACCGGGTATAATGAATCGTCTGGAATAAAGAGTTTGCTTTTAATCAACAATAATCGAATGGCATGATAATATAATAGAAATAATCCGGAAAAAGATAAAAACAGTATACATAGACAAAATAGTGTACTGGTCAGTCCTTGTAAAAGTTTGGTATAGTCTGCAGCAAGTGTCAATGAAGAAAAAAGCGTTGCAACCAAAAAGGAAAGCCACATATCTCTTGAAGTTACAGTGGTTTGAATAGAGGGCTCTGATAAACGGATATATAAATAAAAAAATATCAAAAACAGGATGATAGAAAATGGATTTGCAGTATTCATCCCTGTGAGTCGCATAATGGCAAATAAGGACAAAAAGCTTTTCAGTAAACAAGATATTAGATTCATAGGTGTCCTCCTTGTTGAATAAATATAGTAATTCCCTAAAATTTGGTTTCTTATGAAAAGGATAAGATGAATAGGCGCTGTAGTCAAGATAACACAGCGAAAACATTGCATAATTAAAAAAATTCTGCTATGATAAAGAGTCGTTAAAAAACAATTTTATGACTATAGAAGAGAATCGAGGAGAATCATGAGCTGGGAGAATAATGTGCGAAAGGTTGTTCCTTATGTTGCAGGTGAACAGCCAAAAAATAAAAATGTTATTAAGCTGAATACCAATGAATGTCCTTATCCACCCGCACCGGGTGTAGAAGCAGTGTTGAATCATTTTGATTATGATGTGCTTCGCAAATATCCGGATCCGGATGTGGCAGATTTAAGAACAGTATTGGCAAAAAGATATAAAGTGCCTGTGGAACAAGTATTTGTTGGAGTTGGGTCAGATGATGTACTGGCAATGGCATTTTTGACCTTCTTCAATTCGGAAAAACCAATCCTGTTTCCGGATATTACATATTCTTTTTATGATGTTTGGGCAGATTTATATAGAATTCCTTATGAATGTCAGGCACTGGATGAGAAGTTTGAGATTAAAAAGGAAGACTATTGTAAGGAAAATGGAGGCATAGTTATTGCAAATCCAAATGCGCCAACAGGAGTTGCAGCTCCGGTGTCCATGATAGAAGAGATTATCAAGGCAAATCAAGATGTTGTTGTCATTGTAGATGAAGCTTATGTGGATTTTGGTGGAGAGAGCTGTGTTCCATTGGTAGAAAAGTATGATAATCTGCTCGTAGTGCAGACTTTTTCAAAGTCACGTTCTATGGCAGGTATGCGAATTGGCTTTGCAATCGGAAGTAAGAAATTGATTGGATTCTTGAATGATGCGAAGTTTTCCTTTAATTCTTATACTATGAATGCAACTTCTATCATAGCAGGTGTGGCATCAGTAGAAGATGAGGCATATTTCCAGGAAATAACGGGCAAGGTAATTGCTACGAGAGAGTGGACAAAACAAGAGCTTGCAAGACTAGGATTCACCTTTACAGATTCTAAGACGAATTTCATTTTTGCATCACATAAGAGCATTCCGGCACAGGAAATTTTTGATGCTTTACGTGAGAATCAGATCTTTGTAAGACATTGGAACAAGGAGCGAATTGGGAATTATTTGCGTATTTCGATTGGAACAGATGAAGAAATGAAGCAGGTAATGGAGTTCCTTGAGAACTTCATAAACGAAAGAAAATAGGGAGTAAGAAGAATTATGAAAGAATTTATTTTAAACATTTTTAGAGGTATGGTCATTGGTCTTTCCAATGTCATTCCAGGTGTTAGTGGAGGAACTATGATGGTTTCCATGGGGATCTATGATAAATTAATTATGGTGCTGACACATTTTGTGAAGAAATTTAAGGAAGCTGTGATGCTGGTTGCACCATTAGGAATTGGAATGGTACTTGCTATTGCATTGTTCTCCAAGCTTTTTTCGGAATTTTTCTTTCCGAATTATCCATTACAGACCAATCTGTTTTTTATTGGTTTGATTATTGGAAGTCTTCCTGTTATGTATAAGAAAGTAAAGGGAAATAAGACAGGAATTGGAGCAATTCTTGCGTTTGCAGCATTTTTTGTTTTAGTAGTAGGAATGGCATTGATGGGCGAAGGTGTTGATACAGGGGCTGATGTATCGTTAAGTTTTGTAAATATTGTTAAACTGTTTTTTGTAGGTGTTATTGCTGCGGCTACTATGGTTATTCCTGGTGTGAGCGGTTCTATGGTAATGATGATTTTAGGATATTACAATACGATTATTGATACCATAAGCGCATTTATCAATGCAGTGCTTGCGTTTGATATTGCTGGAGCACTTGCATGCTGTGTTGTACTTGTTCCATTTGGTATTGGGGCAGTAGTAGGTATTGTAGGAGTTGCAAAATTTGTAGAATTTGTATTTAAAAAGTTCAGTCAGATTGCATACTGGGCTATTATTGGTTTGATTGTAGCATCTCCATTTGCAATCCTTATCATGATGGGATCTGTAGCGCTTGGTGTGATTGAGATTTTGACAGGTATTGTTATGTTGGCAGTTGGATTTGTAATTTCTATGAAGTTAGGTGGAGAATAAAGTGTGAAAAATCCATATACGGAAGATTTTTTACACGGCAAATTTGTGGCTTCGCATACAAATTTGCGGTAGATAGAAAGGTGAGAGTTTATGGAGGCATATACTGATTTTGCCAGTGTATATGACCAATTTATGGATGAAACACCGTATGAACAGTGGTGTCAGAATATACTAGCTGTTTTACGAGAATATGACATACAAAATGGACTTATCTTAGAGCTTGGCTGTGGAACAGGCAGTATGACAGAGCTCTTGGCAGAGAATGGTTATGATATGATAGGCATTGACTATTCACAGGATATGTTGAATATTGCCTTAGATAAAAGAGAACAGTCCGGCCATCAGGATATTCTGTATCTGAATCAGGATATGCGAGAGTTTGAATTGTATGGAACGGTTGGTGCAGTAGTAAGTGTGTGTGATTCTTTGAATTATTTATTAGAGGATGAGGATGTGGTAACATGCTTTAAACTCGTAAATAATTATCTGGATCCAAAAGGCATCTTTTTCTTTGATTTTAATACAAGATATAAATATGAAGAAGTCATAGGAGATACGGTAATTGCTGAGAATAGAGAAGAATGTAGCTTTATCTGGGAGAACTTCTATGATGAGGAAGAGAGAATTAATGAATATGACCTTACGATATTTGTAAAAGAAGCGCAGGCAAGTGGTGAGGAACTATTTCGCAGATTTCAGGAGACACATTATCAGAAAGGCTATGAACTTGAAGATATGAAGCGTTTTCTAAAGGAAGCAGGTATGGAATTTATAAGAGCATATGATGCAGATACCTTACAAGAAGTTACGGATACAAGTGAGCGTATTTATTGTATTGCACAAGAACAAGGTAAGTAATGTGCTTGTAGTATTGGAAAGGAAAGAAGAAAATGGCTGATTATATCGTAAGAGCAACAGCGGCGAATGCACAGATTAGAGCATTTGCCGTAACAACAAAGGAGACTGTGGAAACAGCAAGACAGGCACATAATACAAGCCCTGTAATAACAGCGGCACTTGGCAGATTGCTTACTGCAGGTGCCATGATGGGAAGTATGTTAAAGGGTGAGAAGGATGTTTTAACACTTCAGATTCGTGGTAATGGTCCGGCAAAGGGATTGACCGTTACAGCAGATTCCCAAGCCAATGTTAAGGGCTGTGCATTGGAACCACAGGTTATGCTACCACCAAATGCACAGGGGAAGCTGGATGTAGGTGGTGCTTTAGGTATTGGCGTATTAAGTGTTATTAAGGACATGGGTTTAAAAGAACCTTATGTAGGCCAGACAGAGCTAAAGACGGGAGAAATTGCAGAGGACTTAACTTATTATTTTGCAACCTCAGAGCAGGTGCCTTCAGCAGTTGGACTTGGTGTGCTGATGGAAAAAGATAATACTGTAAAACAGGCAGGTGGATTTATTATTCAGCTTATGCCATTTGCGGAGGAAGAGGTAATTGAAAAGCTTGAAAAGAAGCTTGCAGAGGTTACCAGTGTAACAAAACTTTTAGATGATGGTAATACACCTGAGCAGATTTTAGAGATTTTGTTAGGTGATATGGGACTGGAAATCATGGATACCATGCCAACACAGTATTACTGTAATTGCGATAAGGAACGTGTTGAAAAGGCAGTTGTAAGTATTGGTAAACAGGAAATCAATGAGATGATACAGGAAGGTAAGCCAATTGAGGTAAAATGTCATTTCTGTAATACTGCATATGAGTTTACGGTCGAAGATTTAAAGAGAATGATTAAGAGAACAAAATAAGAAAACGAGCAGATTTGTGAAAAATCTGCTCGTTTTTTGTTAAAACAGTTATTGCATTTCGTCAACCGAAGGTTGTGCATTTTCAGTAACAATGGTTGCTTTTCCTAATGCTTGTGATATGGAATTAAGCAACATAAGTGATGTATATTTGGTTTCGGTAGAATAACTGATATTCTCGACAGTTTGTGCTTCGAGCACCTTATTTTCTAATTCTGTCAGGGTTGGCTCCATAAGTGGATACATGGTTGCAACGGATTCATCCAGATTGCTGATGGAAATGTCATTGATATGGTTGGCATCTACGACAACTTGCATTTCAAGATTGGAATTACCAAGCTGCAGCGTACTGGTATAGACTCCGGGTATATAAGCAACCTCTGTATTGATAGCTGCTTCTTCATCATCGGAGCTTTCAGCTCCCGGTACGAAGAGTGAGAATAGAATAATGATAGTCAGTAAAACGACCACCACAAGTAAGATAGTATAGAGTAGTTCCTTGGAACGAAGAACTACAATTTTGGTATGAGAGCTCATAGGGGACTCCGTTTTCTTTTTCTTTATCATAGTATGATAGGGAAGAGGAGAATATGACTGTTGGAAAGGAAGAAGTTTTGGCGATAAGAACCAACAGAAGTAAAAGAAGACTATTTATGCACAAAAGAGAGTGCATAAATAAAGATATGTTTGCAATATGCTTTATATTTGCATGATAAATTATACAAAAGCTACAAAAATTAGCACAAATTTATCAATGCTATTGAAAATAGCAAATTATCAGTTTATAATTAATACTAGTCAGATTAAAGAAGAAATAGAATCTGATAACAAAAAATAATAGGTACTCACAACCTAATACAAAACGAGGAGGAAGATTCCAATGAAAATGAAGAAGATTTTAGCAGCAACACTTGCTGCAACAATGGTAATGGCATCTGCACTTACAGCAAGTGCAACAACACAGTCTAGTGGAAGTGGAGATACTTATGTACCGACCACTTATGCAGAAAAGGCAACTGTAACAGCGAATGCACCAACCAAAGTAGCTGGTTTAGAGGTTATAACAAGCGTAGCTGGTGTATATGCAGCAGAGAAGGTTCAGGGTGTTGCTGTCAAGACAGATCTTGCAACAGTAAAAGCTAATTTAGGATTAAAGGTAGGTCAAATACCTAAGGTTACAATCTATGATACAGATCCTAAGAAGAGCGATAAGGCTATGGCATGTGTAAACGCAGCAGCTGAAGCAGCAGGATTAGACGTAGTGGCTACATTAAATGTTGATTTGGGCGCAGTTGAAAAAGGCAAGTGGGTTACATTAACAGATGGCAGCGTAGCAATGGCAGTAGGTCTTCCTAAGGGAGCAGATACAACAAAGACATACTCTATTATTTGCGTTCAGCCAGGTGGAGTAGTAACTATGCTTGAAGATATCGATACAAATCCTAAGACTGTTACTTTTGATGTAAAGGCTGGTCTTGGAACTTATGCTTTAGCAGCAAACTAAAAGGTGATGAGGGAAGCCGTTAGCAGTGAGGCTGATGGCTTCCTATTTCTTATCAGACATTAGAGTGATTCGGATTGAAAGGACTGGGGAGACTTTTCGAAGAAGAAGGAAGACAGAAGAGTAAAGAGTATAAGGGGAGAAAATATGCGGAAGGAATGGAGTATACGTCATAAATATGCTATTATTTTTGTTCTGTTTTTAGTATGTTTTTTTGGATATAGTATAAGCAGAGTGTATGGTTTTATCTTCTTTCCGGATGAATTTGGTTATTGGGCGTATGCGGCAAAAGCAGCAGGATACGATTGGTCTGAAATGGTATCCTTAGGCTCTTATTATTCTTATGGATATAGTCTTATCCTTTTTCCAATTTTTAAATTGTGCAAAGATTCGGTCATGGCATACCGCGTAGCGGTAACGCTAAATTTTGTATTGTTGGGAGCAACGTTTTTTATGCTACTTTCAATAGCAAAGAATATATTGAAAGATGCAGAACATACGGCATTGTTTGCAGCGGTAGCGGTGTTTTATCCTAGTTGGTTGTTCTATGCAAAGACGACTATGGTGGAAACCGTGTTAATGACATTATTTGTGATGATTAGTGCATTATTGTATTGTTACTTAGAAAAAAATAAGCTGTCAACACTAGCGATATTAGTGGTGGCACTTGTCTATATACATTTTTTGCATATGCGGGCGATTGGAATTACGATTGCAGGTATATTGACATTATTATTGTATTTTTTGTTACAAAGCGGAAAGATGAAGCAATTCTTGATTACAGTAGGGATTGGTATGGTGGTGTTGCTTGGCGGATTTGCGATAAAAGAAGTAATGCAGAACCTTCTTTATACTTCAACTAGTGCAGAAACTCTACATATCAATGATTATGCAGGTCAGTTAGAAAAGGTATTCTATATATTTTCGAAGGAAGGCATGATTAATTTTGTCTGCGGTCTTGTGGGAAAAGTATTGTATCTTGGTCTGTCAAGCTTTGGATTAGCATATTGGGGAATATGGTATGCCATGAAAGAGGTATGGAGTCTGGGGAAACAGATTAAAAATGGAACAGAAAGAGATATAAGAAAGCTTTTCTTTGTGTTCATATTGTTAGCTACTGTTGGGGAGACGTTGATAAATACAATTTTTAATATTCGTCCCATTCGTGTCGATTCTGTAACGTATGGAAGATATCATGAGTTTGTGTTACCGATTCTGATGCTGTTGGGACTATATGAGATGACGAAAACAAAAAAACTTTTTATAGGAACAATGATAGTCATATGCATACAGCTGCCAATGGTTCCGATGGTAACTTATTGCGTAGAGAAGTATCAACTGACGAATTTTCACGGCTATATCATGGTAGGGATGAGTTATCTGCATGGAACAGAAAGCGTTGAACCTACTGGATTCTTCTGGATGACTTATGTTTTACTAAGTGGTTTAACAATGATAACGGCTTTGGTTGCTGCAATGGCAAGGAAGAAGAATCGGGAAGTGCTGTTAATTCTACTAATTGTTTTAGAATTTGTTCTTTCGGTAAGGGCATCTTCACTTTATATAGATGATTCTAGTCTTGGGGCGTATCGAGATACGATGCTAGTTACTAAGATAGAAAGACTTCAGGCGGAAAATAAGGATAGAAGAGTTATCTATATACAGGAAGATGACAGTCCGTTTATCAGCATCATGCAGTTTATGATGCGGGATACGAAGATTGAGATGCTGGATAAAAAGGCGCAGATAGAAGAATATACGGATGATGAGATGGATTTGGATGACATTATTGTGCTGAAATATGATAGCACCTATACAGAAGAAGCAGCAAAAAAATATAATACGCATCTGCTGAACGGGCATTTTGTTATTTATTATAATCCATAGTTCGTTCAGAAAGAAAAGGGGAAAAGGATGAGAAAAGGAATAACAAGTGTATTGTTTGCATTACTCGTGCTGTTTTTGGCAGGATGGAATGTAGAAGCGGCTCAAGAAGGGAATATCGAGGCAAATGTTTTACTTGATGTAACACAGGAAGCAAATGTTTATGAAGAAATGGATACTAATTCTGCCATAAAAACGACTCTTTCGCCTGGGACTCCTATATTTAGCAAGGAGGCTTCACAGGGAGAGTGGATTCTGATTAACTATCAGGATGTTACAGGTTATGTTCAGATAGAGAATGTTTGCATTTATGGAGATGAAGAGCTAGATGCGGAATTTGAACAGATTGCAAGTTTAAATGAACTACTCGTCAATGAACTTGAGTATATAGATTTGCAAAAGAGGCAGAAGACAACATGGACATTGATTATTGTTGCATTGGTAATTGCTATTTTTGTAGTTGCTATTGTATCGGCTGTGATGAAAAATGTTCATAAGATAGAAAAAAAAGAAAAAACGGGAAAAAAACGAAGAAAACCGACAACAGTGTATAAGCATCAGAAGCATGGTCAGTAATATAGCGTGAGAGGGGAATGTGTATGAAGCTGATTATTCAGATTCCGTGCTATAACGAAGCAGACACCTTGGAAATGGCGTTAAATGATTTGCCAACAGAATTAGAAGGCATCGATGAAATAGAATACCTGATTATTAACGATGGAAGTCGTGATATGACAGAAGAGGTTGCAAGACAGTGGGGCGTACATCATATTGTGAATTTCAGCCAGAATAAAGGACTGGCAAGGGGATTTATGGCGGGCTTGGATGGTTGCCTTAGAAATGGGGCAGATATTATCGTGAATACGGATGCCGATAATCAGTATAATGCAGAGGATATTCAGGCATTGATTCAACCAATATTAGATGGCGAAGCGGATATGGTGATTGGAGCAAGACCAATTGATGAAACAGAGCATTTCTCAAAGCTAAAAAAGATATTACAGCATTTTGGAAGCTGGGCAGTAAGGCGTGCATCGAATACGAATATTCCAGATGCGCCAAGCGGATTCCGCGCTATGACAAGAGAAGCAGCAATGCACATCAATGTAGTCAATGATTATACATACACTTTGGAAACAATCGTACAGGCGGGAAGAGAAAAAATTGCAATTACCAGTGTTCCCATACGAACGAATCCGGAGCTGAGGCCATCCAGACTGTTCCGCGGAATGTGGTCATACGTGAAGAAATCTATTGTAATCATTTTAAGAGCTTATATGATGTACAAACCGTTAAAGTGCTTTACCTATCTAAGTGTACCACCAGTTGCAGTAGGTCTGGCAATCGGTATGCGATTTCTTTATTTTCTGGTAACAGATGGTGGTGGAGGACATATACAGTCATTGATTTTAGCATGTACCTTGATTATTATTGGTTTTTTAACTTTTATGATTGGCTTGGTATCAGACTTGATGGCATCGAATCGAAGGATTTTGACGGATACACAGTATCATGTGAGAAGGATGGAGTATGAGGCAATAGAAGAGAGACTGAGATTAGAGCAAGAAAGAGTAGAGCTGACTGAAGGGGCTATAAAGAGAAGCGTATGAAAGAAAAGATAACATTCGTAGTACCAGTATACAATGCGGAGGCTACACTGGAAAGAACGTTAAATAGCATTCTGAATCAAACAGATCAGAGATATAAAATCGTGATTATTAATGATGGTTCAACGGATGGGACAGAAGATATCTGTAAAAGATATGAGAAGACATATTTGGATAAAGTTACTTATCGATATCAAGAGAGTAAGGGACCTGGAGGTGCCAGAAATTATGGAATGACATTGGTAGAAACAGAGTATGTGTCATTTCTTGATAGTGATGATTGGCTTATGCCAGAGTATGTGGAAAGTATTTTGACACAGCTGGAAAGACATTCAGAGCATACTGTTGAGATGGTTATGACATTGCCGCAGATTTATCATGAAGGAAGTAGAGCAATAAGTGAATGGTATGATAAGAGGCTTTTTGAGGAGATTTTTCATACAGAGGGGCAAATAATCAATCCACAAGAAGAATTGAGAGTGTATCAATTCGAAGTAAATCTATGTAGAAAAGTGCTACGAATGGATTTTTTAAGAAAAGTCAGTTTTTCAATGAGAGAAAAAATAAAATGGGAAGACGTATATCCACATTTTTATCTGTTATCTCAGTGTAAATGCTGTATGGGTATAGGAAGTGTTGGATTTTATTACAGAGTGGGTGGAAAAGGACAAATTACTGCATCCAGAGATAGAAGCAGGCTAGATTTACTAGAAGTGATTCGTGAGTTGCAGGAATATATCGAAAATGGCAATTATGAAAATTTACGTTTTCCAGCAATGCGGATTATGGTTCGTTTTTCCATATGGGGAATCAGAATGACAGATGGAGAACTAAGGAAGAAATTGGTAAGAGAGCTTCATAGGGCGTTCAAGAAGCTTCCTAGAAGCTATTACCAAGCATTGCAGAAAGGTACAAAGAATAACTATTCTAAGGCAGATGCCAGACAATATCAGTTATTTATTTTGGCGATTCGTTATAAGATTTGTAATATCATTTTCTATGATTATCTGTATCAGGACATAGGAGAAAAGATAATAAAAAAGATATTAGGAGCAGGACAGCGAGTAGTATAAGACAGAAAGTGAGAGATATGATGCAGCAGATTAAAAATTACTTATCCAATATATATGATATTAATACTGTTCTGCTACTTTCAAAAACGCAGGATTATATCGAATTGGAAAGATGGCTTGTTGAGAAGAAGAGAATGCATATTGTGTATTTTCCGGAGGAACAGCCGATAGATGCTGTAATCTTCGACTGGGATTGCGCAGAGGATATTTTGCATTTAATAGAAAGTAAGCCAAGATATGTAATCGGTAGAATGAGAAAAGGAGAAGATTACTTTAAAGTATGGGAGCAGTATAGAGAGGTAGCAGCAGCAATCTATATAGAATGTGACAGAGAATTGCCGAAGGAAAAGATTACTGCTGATATTGCACCATGTGAAATACTTGATTGGCAGAAAAGAGATTCGGAAATAGAACTATCCGTTATTCTTCCGGTCTATAATGTGGCAAAGTATTTGCCTATTTGTATCGAGTCGCTTGTGAAATGGAAGGCTCCCTATGTGGAATATATATTTGTGAATGATGGAAGTACGGATGAATCGAGGGACATAATTCTAAAATATGCCAAGGAAGATAAAAGAATACGTTTGATTGATAAGGAAAACGGAGGCTGTGCATCAGCAAGAAATAAGGGACTCGAAGAGGCAAGAGGATGTTATGTAGGCTTTGTAGATTCGGATGATTTTATTGATGAAACCATGTTTTACAAATTGCTCAAAAGGGCAATTATGGGCAATTATGAGTTAACATATTGTGGTTACAGAGAATATTATGAGGACGATGGAACATCTGAGCCGGTTTTAAATGATTGCTTAAAGGAGCCGTATGATATCGGAACATATCGGATCGATAAGGTGCAGCTGCTTGCAGTAAATACCCGAGTAGCAATATGGAGGGCAATCTATCAGAAAAAAGTACTAATGCAGAATCACATAAGATTTCATGAGGATATGAGACGATATGATGATCTGCCGTTTCGTGTAGAATACATATTTGCCGCCAGAAGCGCAGCATGTGTACCTGAGCATTTGTATTATTATCGGTTAGGACGGAAAGGGCAGGATGTAAGCTGTACCGATGAGAGATTATTTGTACATTTTACGATGTTTGAGCATTTGGATAGGTATGTAGATGCTATGAAGGACAGGCGTTTGCAGGATTTACTACAGGTAGTAAAGCTTCATACTCATGGTTATGCCATGTCGAAGCTGGAGAAGAAATATCAGAAGGAATATAGAAAAAAAGCCAAGAAACAGTTAGACAGAAATATGGGCTATTGGAGAACAGTAAGTCTTATCTTACTGTATACTGGTAAAAATCATCTAGGGTGGTATACGAGGATGAAATTATTAGGATGATTGCTGTGTAAAATAAGGCACAGTTATCATAGATTGGCACCTTGACAATTGCATACTTTACATTAGGATTAATACGGAACGTATCTTCGGCAATATATTGACATATCGTCTTTTTATACATATAATAAAAAGAACAAATGTTCTGTAAGCGTTATATGGAAAGAGGTCATATATGGGAGAAAAAGATACAAAAGCGAAAGCATTTTTAGCCGATAATGAAAGATTTGCGGATTTATTCAATTATTATCTGTTTAACGGTAAGCAGGTAATTAAGGCAGCAGATCTATGTGAACGGGATACTACCAAGGTATTGTCTGTTTTTGGAGCAGATAAGAAGGAGATACAAAAACAGAAGTGGCGTGATTTACTCAAAAGTGTTATTATAAAGACAACAGAGTATGGCATATTTGTATTATTAGGTGTAGAAAATCAAAGTGAGATACACTATGCAATGCCAGTAAGAAATATGATATATGATGCCATGGAGTACAGCTCACAGGTAAACGAAGCAACAAGACTTCATAAAAAAGAAAAAGACTATAAAGATAGTGCGGAATTTCTATCAGGCTTCAAGAAAGAAGATAAATTGACACCAGTGATTACGCTGACTGTATACTGGGGAGCAGAAGAATGGGATGCGCCAAGAAGTCTGTATGACATGATAGACGATAAATACAATGTATTTATGAAATATATGGATAATTACCATCTACATCTGATAATACCGAACGAAATAGAAGATTTTGATAAGTTTCAAACGTCATTAGGTGCAGTGTTAGAGTTTATAAAGGCATCAAGAAGTGAAGAAATGATGGATAAAGTTGTTCATAACAATTCAATGTTTACACAGTTGGATAATGAGGCAGTATCAACAATTAATACATTTACCGGAGTTCAGATTCCGGTTGAAAAAAAGGAAGGGAAGATGGATATGTGTAAGGCATGGGAAGACCATAGAATGTCAGGAGTATTAGAAGGAAAGCGAGAGGGAATAAAAGAAGGAAAAAAAGAAGGAAAAATAGAAGGAAAAATAGAAGGAAAAGAGATTGTCAATCGACTAATCCTTTGTCTTATTAAGGATGGACGACAGGAAGATATAGAAAAAGCTGTTAGCGATTCAGCTTATCAGGAAGAATTGATACAATATTATGGACTGGATAGAGAAGAAGAAAAGCTGGAAGTATAAACGATAGAAGAAAATAATAAATAATGAAGAAAAGGTTAACCCCGATGTAAAGTATGCAATTGACAGGAGTCAGGCAGAAAAGCATCGGGGTTTTTGTATTTAGGAAAATATAAGTAATGCGGGGGAGAAAATTTATGCCAAAAGTTTCAATTGTAGTACCAGTTTATAATGTAGAAAAATATCTAAGACAATGTATGGATAGTATCGTAAATCAGACGTTGAAGGATATAGAGATCATATGTGTTGATGACGGTTCAACAGATTCGTCAGGAGCAATACTAGATGAGTATGCTAGTAAAGATAGTAGAGTGCGGGTAATACATAAGAAAAATAGTGGATATGGAAATTCTATGAATATTGGCTTTGATGCTGTGAATGGTGAGTATATAGGGATTGTGGAGTCGGATGATTATGCAGAAGCAGATATGTTTGAAAAATTGTATGCAGAGGCAAGCAAAAACCAATTAGATGTTGTGAAGTCAAGTTTTTATTTTTATTATTCTATTCCAAAAGAAAAAAATGAAAAGTGTGAAATTGTTTCAAAGATATTGGCTAAGCAAGTATTTTGTCCAACTACATATTTTGATTCAAAGATGGAGATGGTGGAATTATTTAATATCAAGCCGAGTATATGGTCTGCCATTTATCGAAGAGAGTTTATTAGAGAAAACAAAATAAGATTTTTGGAAACACCAGGAGCATCTTATCAGGACTCTAGCTTTAATTTTAAGGTATGGTCATTAGCAAAAAGAGCGGAATTGTTACAAGATGCATTTCTTCATTATCGACAGGATGGTGAGAACTCGTCGATTAATTCAAAGGGAAAAGTTTTTTGTGTATGCGATGAATATGCAGAAATGCAAAGATTTCTAGATAAGAATCCATTATTAAAAAGCAAAATGGAATTTATTATGCAAAGAATAAAATTTGATTCTTATATGTGGAATTATGGAAGATTGGCTCAAAAATATAAATATATATTTTTGGAGCGTGCATCAGAGGAATTTAAGGAAGGATTACTTAATGGAAGTATCGATAAAGAATATTTTGAATGGTATAAATGGAATGATTTGAATGCAATAGCAGATGATCCGGCTTTGTTTCACACTGAGCGGGAGATGGAGAAAATACAAAATAAAAATAACTTTTGGAAGCAGGAATATGAGAGAGTCAAAGGGTCATTGACGTATAAAATCGGAAATTGTATAACCATTGGACCACGTGTCATAAGACGTTTTATTCGTTGCATAGGAAAACACGGAATTAGATATACATTTACCACTTCTTTGTCAGAAGTAAAGGGAGGAAAAAGAATTGGATAAGAAACCTAAATTTTCAATTATTGTTCCAGTATATAATGTCCGAGACTATTTAGGAATATGCATGGAATCATTAATAAACCAAACAATAAAGGATATTGAAATAATCTGTGTAAATGATGGTTCTACAGATGATTCATTAGAAATTCTTCAACAGTATGCAGAAAAGGATTATCGAATCAAGGTATGCGATAAGGTGAATGGTGGAAGCTCATCTGCGAGAAATTTGGGACTAGATGAAGCAGAAGGTGAATTTATTCTTTTTGTTGATTCTGATGATATTTTAGAAAAAAATACGTGTGACAGACTTTATATGGAAATTCTTCAAACAGGAGCAGACATCGTTGTGTTCGGAACAAGGGTATTTCCACAATATGTAGCCAATAAGCATGCATGGTTATGGAATAATTTACATGTTAATTTAAGACACTATACAGAAAATTGTGTAGAGGCGTTATTTAATGAAAAGCCTTCAAAGCCTTTTATTTGGAATAAATGTTATCGCCGTTCTATCATAGAAAAAAATAATATACGATTTGATGAAGAACTGGGGTTGGGAGAAGATAATTTATTTTTATTTGAAATATATCCCAAAGTGGAGCAGGTTATTTATATTCCAGATCAACTTTATAATTACAGATGTGAGAGAGCAGGATCGTTAATGGATAAAAGTATTCATGAGTTAGAATGGCGAATGACTATGCATCTATCTATTATTGAGAAAATAATGGATGAATGGAAGAAGAATAGTATTATAGCGCAATATAATGATGAATTATACGCTTGGTGCGTATGTTTTATTATGAATGACTTAGATAGTCTGTGTTTAAGACAAGAAAAGAAAAAAGAGATTGCAAAGAAGGTTTTTAAAATAATGACAAAACATGGACTGCAGATGAGTAACAAAAAAATATCAAATGCGGTAAGTAACGCACATTATAAACTTAAAAAATTGGTCGAATAAGAGATAGGAAGGAAGAGCGCATATGGAAAAAACAATAGAATGTATTGCAAAAGATAGATGTACAGGATGTGGAGCTTGTTTCAATAAGTGTCCCGTAGGAGCTATTAGCATGAAATATGATAGTGAAGGGTTTCTTTTTCCATATGTAGATAAAAAGAAATGTATTGAATGTGGATTATGTCTGCAGGTATGTTCAGCAGAGAATAATAGTATACAAAGCAGAACTAGGCAAAAATATTATGCAGTATGGGCAGATGAAGAGATTAGGAATGAAAGTTCTTCGGGAGGTATGTTCACGCTGTTAGCTCAATATGTACTTGGATTGAGGGGAGCGGTATGTGGTTGTCGTTATACACAGGATTATCAATATGCACATCATACAATAATTGAAACAGAAGAAGAACTTCAACAATTAAGAAAGTCAAAATATATACAGAGCGAAATTAGAGATGTATACATTAAAGTGGAACAAATGTTAATGCAAGATAGATGGGTACTGTTTTCAGGAACACCATGTCAAGTTGTAGGGTTATATACATATCTGAATAAGGATTATAAGAAGTTATTGACAGTTGATATTATTTGTCACGGTGTTCCATCAATCAAAGCATATCATAAATACTTGGAGGAAAATTCTCAACAACGTGAAATAGAGTACGTTGATTTTAGGGATAAGAGCATAGTTCCTTGGGGAACTGTTGAATATATTAAATTTAAAGATGGAACACATTATTATAATGATTGCTATAAAGGAATGTGGTACAAAGCGTTTTTGAGTGGAATGTCAACAAGAAAAAGTTGTGGGCTTTGTAAATATGCAAATTCAGATAGACAAGGAGATTTTACGATAGGAGATTTTTGGGGAATATCAGATATATGTCCTGAAATTGGAGAAAAGCAGGGGGTGAGTTTGGTTTTAGTCAACTCAGATAAAGCGCATAAATTCTTTAAAAGAGTTGTTTCTAAAGCAAAATATAAGGAAGTGGAAAAAAATAAGGTTTTAGAGTTGGCTAAAACAAAGAATGGTAATTTGTTACATGCAACACCTAATCATTATGCACGAGAACGTTTTTTTGAGATACTCGATAAAGACGGTTTTATGCAAGCAACTAAAAAGACATTATATGCCAAGTATGATGTTGGAATAGTAGGATGGTGGTATAACTTAAATTATGGTGGAACATTAACTTATTATGCATTACATCAGGTTATAAGAAAATTAGGATTTAGTGTGTTGATGATAGCACAAACATCAGAAGATCCAAACTATCATCCAAATAAAGAAACTGTACCATATAGATTTGCATTAAAACACTATTATATAAGTAAGAATCATTCAAGATATAATATGCAGGGATTAAATGAACATTGTGATGTGTTCATTTCTGGTTCAGATCAGCTTTTTAATCCAGTGCTATGGCAATGGTCAGGCCCTGAATATTTTTTACATTTTGTTAACAATAATAGGAAGAAAATAAGCTATGCATCTTCATTTGGCAATAAATTTCAAGATGTAGGTAATCTTACAGAAAAAATGGCATATTGGTTAAAACGCTTTGATGCAATATCAGTAAGAGAAGATTATGGAGTTGATATTGCGAAAGAAACATTTGGAATAACTGCACAGAAGGTTTTAGATCCAGTATTTCTTTGTGATGTCAATGAATATATAAAAGTAGCAAATGAAAGCAAAGAGAAAAGAGATAAAAATTATTTTGTTAATTTTTTCTTAGATCCTACGGAAGAAAAAAGAGAAATTATTTTCTATGCAGAGCAGAAGTTACAATGTGAATATATTAACTTAATAAATGCAGATCATATAGAAGAAAATGAAAAGAAATTACATATGAAAAATACAATGGCAAATGCGGATATAGAAGATTGGCTATATTATTATTATCATAGTGATTTCATTATAACAGATTCTTTTCATGGAACATGCTTTGCAATTATATTCAGAAAGCCTTTTATCAGTATTGCTAATACAGCAAGGGGGGAAAAACGTTTTATTTCTTTATTGACTGAACTAGGGCTAATGAACCGCTTAGTGTATACATTTGATGAAATTAAAGAAAAAGATTATTTATTTGGAGATGTTGATTATCAAAGGGTAGAAGAGATTTTAGAAAAGAAGAAAAAAGATTCTTTAGATTGGTTATATACGGCAATTACAGCTCCTAAGGACAATTGTAAAATGAGTGATTTTCGTTTACTTGATGGGAAAATACAAGAGCTAGAAGAGAAAATTAGAGAGCTGAGCAAGAAAATAGGAGAGTAATAGTTTTTAGGTTCAGAAAGAAAGGGATGTGATATATGAGGGGAAATATGCCACCTGATAAAGCATATGATTATATAGTCTCTAAAATAAGTAAGAGAGAAATTAAGTTATATATTTTAAGTTGTATAATTGGATATATAGTTCATTATATTTTGTATTCGCAACAATTAACTAATCCTGATGGAAGTTGGGGAGGAGGTTCGTTTGTACACGAATCATCACAATGGGAAATTGAATTAGGAAGATGGGGGTTGTATCTAATTGACTGCTCAAGAGGATTTTTGGTATCGCCTTTTTTAGTATGTACAATAAGTATAATAATAATGGGGATAGCAGGGCTTTTCCTTTTAAGAGTTTTAAAGATTTCAAGCAAAATATATTCTGTAATTATCTTGATTATGATGATTTCTATGCCATGTTTTTCGTATACACTTTCTTATTGGTACTGTGCTGATGCGTATACATATGCCATGCTTTTTGCAATTTTGAGCGTATATTTTGTAAATAAAGAGGGTAGCAAAAATTTTCTAATGGGCGTAGTGTGTATGACAATGATGCTTGGATTATATCAGGCATATTTGTGCGTAACGGTAGGATTATGTTTGATTTGTTTGTTTATTCAATTATATGAAGAGAGTATAATTAAATATTTTTGGAAAAAAATTTGTAGATTTATAGCATTTGGTATTAGTGGGGTAGGACTATATTGGATAATATTACAGATAGTTTTATTAGTTAATAATATAAGATTAAGCGATTATTCAGGAGCAAATAATATAAGTGTTATTAATAGTTTAAAGTCATTACCACAAAGAATACTGCACACATATTATGTGTTTTTTGATTGGATGTTTGGAAACGAGATAATACTAAACGAATATTGGAAAAGACCATATTTCTATGTATTGTTGCTTGTTGTGGGTGGAGTTTCCTTTATTATGTTGAATAGAATGTACAGAAAAAGAACAGTAATTGGAGTAATTATTTTACTGCTATTTCCTGTGGGAATTAGTAGTATTGAAATTATTGCCCCTGAACGAGATATAAATATTTTATTATCCTGTGGGATGTGTTTGATAATTCCTTTTGTTTTAAAAATGACAGAAATGGTAAATGATAAATATGTTATACAATACATATGCATTATAGTTTCTGTTCTTATAGTATGGTCATATATTTTGACGGATAATGCAACATATTTAGCAGTCCAAACTACAACAAGACAGACAGAAACAGTATTGCGAGATATATATTCAGATGTACAAGATTTAGAGGATTATGAAAGAGATAGTAAATATATGTTTGCAGGTATTATAGATAAAAGCTTATATAAGCGTGATGCTAAAATATATAAGATGTCGTATGGTTCATGGGCTTATATGGATTCGTTTTGGAATTCGTATAATGGATCGAGAGCAGATTGGTTTTATCTCTATTTTAATTTGCTTGGAATGAAATTAAATCTGTGTTCAGAAGAAGAGTATATTAATATTGTAAATTCTGAGGAGTTTGAGAATATGTCTATATATCCAGCAAAAAACTCAATTAAAATTATTGATGGAATTGTGTGTGTGAAAATGTCTCAAAATCCGCCCTTACCATAAGTGTTTATTGAAATATATCAGAGGAGAAAACGTAATATGGCACAATATGACTACCTAATCGTCGGCGCAGGCCTCTACGGAGCAGTTTTTGCCCGCGAAGCAAAAAAAGCAGGAAAGTCCTGTCTTGTAATTGATAAAAGAGACCATATAGCAGGAAATATTTATACAAAGGAAGTAGAGGGGATTCAGGTTCACGAATATGGTGCCCATATTTTTCATACGAGCAATAAAGAGATATGGGACTATGTGAATCAGTTTGCGGAATTTAATCAGTATATTAATTCACCGGTAGCAGTATATAAGGATGAGTTGTATAACCTTCCTTTCAATATGAATACCTTTAGTAAGATGTGGAATATTCGCACACCACAAGAGGCAAGGGAGAAAATTGCTGAACAGATAGCAGAATTGAATATTACCAATCCGCAGAATCTGGAAGAACAGGCTTTGTCGTTAGCTGGAAAAGACGTGTATGAGAAGCTGGTAAAAGGCTATACAGAGAAGCAGTGGGGACGTGATTGCAAGGAGTTACCAGCATTTATTATTAAGCGATTACCACTACGTTTTACCTATGATAACAATTATTTCAATGACCGTTATCAGGGAATTCCAATTGGTGGATATACAGCCATGGTTGAAAAGTTGTTAGAAGGAATTGAAGTACGTCTTGAAGTAGACTATTTTTCTGATAAGGCTGGTTTTGATGCTATGGCAGAAACGGTAGTATATACAGGGCAGATTGATAAGTATTTTGATTATTCTCTTGGTGTATTGGAGTATCGCATGGTTCGCTTTGAGACAGAGACTCTTGATTGTGAGAATTATCAGGGAAATGCTGTGGTTAATTATACGGAGCGTGAAGTACCATATACCAGAATCATAGAGCATAAGCATTTTGAATTTGGCAAGCAGCCTAAGACGGTTATATCAAGAGAGTATCCTAGTGAATGGAGTAAGGGAGAAGAACCTTATTATCCAATTAATGATGAGAAGAATAGTAAGTTGTATGCTGAATATGCAAAGCTGGCAGCAGGTGAGAAAAACGTTATTTTCGGTGGTAGATTAGGAGAATACAAGTATTATGACATGGACAAGGTTATAGAAAGTGCTTTGAAGAAAGCAAGAGAAGTATTGTAATAATAACAGCACCTTGACAATTTCATACTTTATATTAGTTTCACAGTTGTAAACGAAATATTCTAATGCTATAATTTGTTTGAATGGTTTGTCTGGAGAGACATGTATATGAAATGAATAAAATAGAAAAAGCCGACAAAACAAAGGAAAGACGCATAAAACAGTATGAGGAGTTAACCTTTACGGATAACTTTATGTTCTGTAAGATTATGGAGAGCAATCCGGATGTTTGCAAAAAGGTATTGGAGATTATCCTTGGAAAGAGGATTAGGGAAATCTCATTCGTATCCAAGGAAAGTACGATAGACATTAAGTGGAATGGCAAAAGCGTAAGGCTAGATGTTTATGTGGATGATGGCAAGGACACGGTTTATGATATAGAGATGCAGGCAAGGGATAATGATAATCTTCCCATGAGGACACGATACTATCAGAGTGTGCTGGATTTGAATCAGATAGAAAAGGGAGCAGATTATGATGAACTTAAGAACAATATGGTCATTTTTATCTGTACATTTGACCACTTCGGAAAGGGGCTACCAGTATATACCTTTAGTAATCGGTGTAAAGAAGCATTAGAATTAGAGCTCGGAGATGGGACAAATAAAGTTTTCGTGAATGCCAAAGGAAATACAAAGAATCTGTCTGAAGATTTTAGAGCTTTTTTGCAATATCTGAATGGAGAGATAGTAGAAGATAATTCTTTTGTTAGTACACTAGAAAATGAAGTAGAAGCCGCAAGAAACAAAGAAGAGTGGAGGGTGGAATATATGTCATTGATGGTTGAATTTCGAGAAAGATATAAAGAAGGTAAAGAGGACGGATTTGCAGAAGGCATATCAGTTGGAGTTTCACGAGAAATGGAGAATGGAATTCGTATTCTGATTGAAACAGGGCAGGAAGATGGAAAGTCCAAGGAAGAATTGGTAAATAGATTGGTCGATAAGTACTCTTTATCGTTGGAAGAAGCACAAACAAATGTGCAGTTGTATTGGAAAACGAATAATTAGCAGGATAGAATCCTAATATAAAGTATGAAATGTAGAATACATACTTTATGTTAGGATTTTTTATTGAGTTTTCTTTTTTCTAGAGAGGGAGCTAGAAGTACCTTGACAATTTCATACTTTATATTAGTTTCACAGTTGTAAACGAAATATTCTAATGCTATAATTTGTTTGAATGGTTTGTCTGGAGAGACATATATGTAAAATGAATAAACAGGAAAAAGACAACAAAACAAAGGAAAGACGCATAAAACAGTATGAGGAGTTAACCTTTACGGATAACTTTATGTTCTGTAAGATTATGGAGAATAACCCTGATGTTTGCAAAAGGGAATTAGAGAGTTACTGTTTACACAGCACTTAGCATTTACTGCTAAGTGCGTAAAAAAATGTGGTTTGGTTAAGCAAAAATCCATTTGCGAAGCAAATTTAGGATGGATTTTTGCAAGTTACTGGAACGGAGTGAACAGTAACATTGGAGATTATCCTTGGCAAGAGGATTAAGGAAATCTCATTCGTATCTAAGGAAAGTACCATAGATATTAAGTGGAACGGTAAAAGCGTACATTTGACCACTTCGGAAAGGGGCTACCAGTATATACCTTTAGTAATCGGTGTAAAGAAGCATTAGAATTAGAACTCGGAGATGGGACAAATAAAGTTTTCGTGAATGCCAAAGGAAATACAAAGAATCTGTCTGAAGATTTTAGAGCTTTTTTGCAATATCTGAATGGAGAGATAGTAGAAGATAATTCTTTTATCAGTACACTGGAAAATGAAGTAGAAGCCGCTAGAAACAAAGAAGAGTGGAGGGTGGAATATATGTCATTGATGGTTGAGTTTCGAGAAAGATATAAAGAAGGTAAAGAGGACGGTGTATCACAAGAGAAGGCGAACGGAATCCGTATTGTAGTTGAAATTGGTCAGGAAGATGGAAAAACAAAGGAAGAGTTGATAAGCAGACTGGTCAATAAGTATTCTTTATCATTAGAAGAAGCACAAACAAATGTGCAGTTGTATTGGAAATCGAATAATTAGCAGGATAAAATCCTAATATAAAGTATGAAAGATAGAACATATACTTTATATTAGGATTTTTTATTAAGGGGGGAGATTAGGAGAATACAAGTATTATGATATGGACAAGGTTATAGAAAGTGCGCTGAATAAGGCAAGAGAAGTATTGTAAAAAAACACCTGCCTTGCAGGACAAGGCAGGTAAAACATGTGTTATTGTAACTATTCAGGTAGGGCGAAGCATTTACTGCTGAGACCGTAAGAAAATGATACGGTAAGCAAAAATCCCATCGCTGAAAGCGATTTTATATGGATTTTCGCAACGTAATTATGAAGGTACTGAATAATTACGTTTTAGTTTGATAAAAATTGTTCAGGATCAATGCCTGAGTCAAGGAGTAGTTGTTTTAAACGTGCATTTTCCATACTTTTTTCAGCAACTTGAGCAGTTAGATTTGAAACTTGCTCCTTCATATTATCAGCATTTGCTTTCATGGAATTATATTGTTCCCTCATATTATCAGCATTTGCTTTCATGGAATTATATTGTTCCCTCATATTATCAGCATTTGCTTTCATGGAATTATATTGTTCCCT
>JAFSCH010000053.1 GCA_017436865.1 Lachnospiraceae bacterium | reverse complement strand
TTAAAAAAATAATTTTTAAAGCTACATAAGCAGAAAGGAACATGACAATATGAAAATAGGATACGCTAGAGAAAACTTAAATGGTAACAATTTAGAAGAACAAATAAGAAAACTTAATGCAATTGGTATAGATAAAATATACAGTGAAAAAGCTTCAGGTAAAGATATGAATAGACCTGTTATGAGAAAAATGTTTAGCGAATTAAAATATGGAGATACATTATATGTAGATGATTTTTCTCGTATAAGTAGAAATTCAAATGACATCATGACAATACTAGAAGAATTGAAAAGCAAATGTGTGACATTAGTGTCATTAAATGAGGGTTTTAATGGACATACAGAAAGAGGTAAAAACATGATTGATGCCATTAGGGCTATTATAGATTTAGAGCATAAGAGTTTTGAAGAGAGTGGAGAAGATGCAATAGATATTTTCAAAGCTCGTAAATATGTTAAGGGAAGACCTCCAAAGGCTGAAGATGAGAAATTTAATGAAGTTTACAAAATGTGGAGTAATAGAGAAATAACTGCATACAAGGCAGCTGAATTACTTGGTATAAGTCGTAGAGCATTTTACCTTAAAGTCAATGCAATAGGTTATATCATGTTTGACAATTAAATAAGCTAATATCGTTTTATTCGTATATATCCCTTAATAATTGAGAAATTGCATTTTTTTAAGTAGGTAATACTTCAATTTCTCAATAACAACCTCCTCCTTTCTTTGAAGGGGTATGTGTGCTGATAAGGTATACATACCCCTTTTATCATTGTGATAATGGAAAGAATGACCGCGCAAACTACGTGCAAATTATAGAGTATAATATATTCCCTAGTTGTAGAGGTTAATTGTGTTTTAAAAATTAAACATAATTATAATTAAAAGTTCATAGGCAGAATTAAAAAATGGACATAGGAAAAAAGAGATTTCAAATCAGCTAAGAAAAATGTCAGAGGAATAAGAGAGTAGGACAGGGCAAAAGAGAGTTCAAATCGGATAAGAAAATAGCAGGTCATAGATAAGAAATTTGAATAGATTTTTAGTGTTTAAGAGGCATAAATCGGAAAAGTAGTAGCAGTCAGAAACGCAGTAAATACAAGGGTTTCAAGAGTTTAGGAGATGTAAATTTTTTTAAAAAATATGATTTATGTGGGTTGTCAAGATAAAGTCCCAGAGGTAAAATAAATATAAGTAAAAAAGGTAGTGAAAAGAGAGTGAAGAAGGTAGGTAGAGAAGAAAAAGAGCATTTTTCAAGGAGGAATCAACATGGCAAGAAAATATCTAAAGCTAAGAAAAATTTTAATCCCTACAATGGCAATCCTAATGATGACAAGTCAAATGACAGGTTGCTCATCTGTAGAACAGAGTGAAAATGAAGCAATGCAAGCAAGCAATGAGTTTATAGAAGTTACAGTTCCAGAGTTAATGACAGAAGAAGAAATCGCAAACGTAGAATCAACAGAGCAAGCAGAATCAACAGAGCAGGAAATACAGGAAGTAGTAGAAGAAGCACTTGAAATCATAGAAGAACAGGGCATAGAAGAGGTTACAGAAGATATTGTCATAGTAGATGAAGCATATGAGCAGATAGAAGAAGCAGGACAGGCAGAGTTTACAGTAGCAGACCTTTCATTAACAATGTATGCAGTTAATAATTGTAATGTAAGAAAAGGACCTGATGCTGATACATATGAAAGAGTAGGAGCATATAATAAGGGTGATGAAGTCATTGTAACTGGAAAAGTTAACGAAGCAGAGTGGTATAGAGTTAGTTTATCAGATGGAACAGAAGCATATGTAAGTGGTAGTTTACTATCAGAAACAAAGCCACTACAGCAAGCTCAATCACAAATACAATCAGCTCAGAGTGAAATAACTCCTTCAACTCCTGATACTACTCCAAGTGAGGGTATTCAAACAGCAGGAGTACAGTTAAATCCTAATACAGGAGAACCTTTAAAGGTTGGAGATACAGGTGTTACAGAGGGTGTTACATGGACATACCTTGGAGACATTTAATTTAATATCATAATAAAGTTTAAAGAAGTGGACACCATAAGGTGTCCGTTTCTATTTTAAGAGGGAGGATGAGCTACATGGATAAATTTTCATGTAAAAATAGAATTAGGTTTATAACATTTATTTTATCATTAATAATAATCATAACAACTTTATATACTCCAATTAATGTATATGCAGATTATAATGGTGGTCAAGGTACAGGTGGTGCAGGAAGTGTAGGAGCATTGGAGGGGGGTGCAAGTACAAGTAAAACTGCAATCCTTTTCTATATTGTAAAAAAAGATACAGGAAAATCATTATCAGGCATAGGTTTAGTAACAGCAAATGTACAAGCATTAAGCATAGCAAAAAATAATAGATTAGTGCAATCAAAAATGGAACAATTACTTTACAATAATTCAGTAGTAGCTACAAATTTACCGACTCCTGTAAAGTGGACTGGTAAGCAATGGGAATCAAATGGAAATGCAGTAAAAGAATGGCTGTTAGCAGAGAGTAAAGACCCTAACTTGCAGAGATATGAATATTTAGTAAAAAGTTTATGGGGAGAAGATATTTTAAAAGAATTACAAATACATAAATCTCATTACAGTATAGTAGTAGAACCGGTTAGCTGGAGCTATGTATACATTCTGAATAAAGGTATTTATTTAACTAAATCAGGTACAGTTATGGGTACAGCAGATGGTTGGGCTAAATACTATAATACAATAGGGCAACCTACAGGTGATGCCTATACATGGAAGATGACCCATGCTGCATTACCTTATTCAATGGTCTTAGAAAAAGAGCGTTTTGGTTTAGGAGCTCATGCAGGCGAATCAATGAGACGTTTAAGTGGTGATGAAGTAAGAAATTCGGGATATGGAATACATATAATTGATTTGGATGGTGGCAGTTCATCAGAAACGAGCACTTTTGATGAATTACAATCAATACCTGCAAAATCAGAAGATTGTACATCAAAACCTGATGAAAGTGAATATGGTTCAAAATCCAAGACAGCAGTAATAATAAAATGTTACGAAACAGAAAAAGCAGATGGTACAATCATAAATGATGGCTACTTTATCAGAGAAAATGTACCTCATCAGATAACCATAGAGTCAGAGGAATCAATAGGGTATACCTTAAAAGAGTGGGAAACTTCCTCTGAATCTTCAATACCATATGGTTTATCAGAACAACATTCAGGAAATACTAACTACTCCTATGAACAACTAACTGGATGTAGCAACAGCTTACAATCAGGTACAAGTACAGCAACTATCAAATTATCAGACATAGAAAAAATTCTATATGTTAAGTTAGTAAAATCAGAAACCGCTCCTGTACAGTCAAATCGCTTAGATGGAGATTTTGTGTTAACAGAGTCAACAATAGCAAAAGCAGTTAATACATACAATTTTACAAACATACCTATCAAATTAAAATTTACATTACCTGATTTAAGTTTAAGTTGTGGTGGTCATACTCATGACCATGAAAAGAATGGTTTCAATGACAGTAATAATAATGGTTTACAGGATGCTAATGAATCAAGTACATACAATCAAGAGACACATCATCATGGTAATGCAAAATTAAGTCATTCAGAATATCAAATAGCAGTAAGAAATGACTTAGAATCATCAAATGAAAGTAAGAATATCATTGTACAAAGTAATATAGATAAATTCAGTAGTTATATTAAAATAAATTCATTATCAAGAGCTTCTACAAACTTGCAAAATGACAGAGAAACAGAAAATTATGTTTATAATTTCTCGATATACAGACATCTAAATGGAGAAGAAAACCTCTCCTTATGTCAATACAATCAGAATCAATCTTCAAGTTACGATAATGTAAATATTTCAGAAGCAAATAAAAATATAATCAAGACATTAGGATATTCAGAGAAAACAACAAAATCAATAAAAAACAGAGCAGAAAAGGATTACGTGCAGTTAGTAACATTAAAATTTGTTTATGATATGCCTAACAGTCCTGTAACAAATATAACTAATAAATATGATGATATACATTGTTCATACGGTAATTTTACAGGAGAATCAAGAAATGGCGAAATAGTAGTAACCTCTGAACCTGTAGTTAATTCCAATATAGCAGTACAAGTATATTCAGGTAGTCCATCAAAAGAACCACATACATTTATGTGGCAAGAAACAATAGGAAAAAATTCAGAGCATTACTTACCGATAAGAGATGGTGCAAATAGCAAAACAGTAGAAAATATGACAGTAGGTAGACAAGTACAGAACAGTCAATCAATTAAGTTTAATCCATTCATAAGAATGCAATATACAACAATGGAAGAATTAAAACAGGGAAAAATAGTTTATCATCCTGTAAATGTTTTATCAGAATATGAAAGAACTTATTCATTACCTACAGATTATGCAGAACTCAGTTGGAAGAGGGAAAAAGACTCTCCAAATCTAAAAGTACTTTCTAATATGTGGGCTACGGATGAAGCCCTCAGTAATGGTAAAGATGACTGGCGTCAACCTAATACAGTTCTAAAAGGTGGAAGTAGCTTCATGTTATCAATACCTTATGATAGTTTACAGAAGCTACAATTGAGAACAACTCAATTCATTGTGCCTGAATCAAATACATTTATAAGTAATGCAGAAAGCTATACAGTATCAAATGCAGTACAGGCTCATAATGATTATGTACAGTCTTGTATAGATACCTTTGAAAACTTAAATATCGTACAAAGAGTTTCAAGAAAGATAGAAACAGAAATAGAGGACATGGTAGAAGCAAGAACAGTTACAAGGGGTTCAGATATATCATTCTTGAAAAATGGTTCATCTACTACAAGTCCTGATTCAAAATACTATTTCAATATAGATGAATCAAATGGTTTAAATGCTTCTGCTTCTGAATCAGATTTAGATGTAAAAGCAGGAAATACAAATACAACTTATTATAAAATATGGACAGACATTTCAGGAAATGTATTACTTGCAAAATCAAATAACTTAGATAGTTTACAAAAAGAATTACAAGGAAAAGTAATCTTAACAAAGAATCAAGATATTAACAACCTCATAGATTCAGAGGCAAGAGATTTGAATAACAGAACATTCGTAATTGAGAAATTGCTAAATTCTGTAGAAAGAAATAGTGGTAATGACCATACAGCATATTGGGCTACAAATGATGGTAAGTGGTACAATGAGAGTATAGAAACGTTTATAATGGTTCAAAATACTACAATAGAATTAGGATTCAGAGATTGTGATAGAATAAGCGTTATCGATCCAAAACTAATACCTTATCTATCAAGTAAATCACAGCAAGGTAAAGAAGCATTTTCAAGTATTTTTACCTGTAATGATTACAGTGAAAAATGGGGTGCTACAGAAAAAGGTAAAATCGGAGAGTTTAAAGGAAAATCAATATACATGGAAGATATGAATAAGCTCTTTGTTTCAAAAGTGATAAGTATCCCGAATATGACTGTGCAGGGAAGTAGATAGTTACATCTTTATATAGAATAAATTAAATTACAAAAAGGAAAAGGACGTGCAGAAAACAAAATTGCATGTTCTTTTTCTTTTTTTGCATACATAAGTAAAAAACATCTGTTAAAAACAAATATATAGCATTGATTTCTAAAATTGTTTAGCGTTATAATGTTTAATAGAGAGAAAAAGAAAGATGTTGAAAAGCATTAAGGGAAAAACTAATAAAAATTGAATACAGGCAGAAAGCATAACAGAAAACAATGCAACATCAAAAAACAAATCCTAACAAAAGAAAGGAAGTAGTAAACATGAAAAAAATTTTAAAAACCCTATCAGGTGTCTTAGCCTTAACCTTAGTACTCTCCAGTACTCCATCAATAACAGCAAATGCCGCATTAGACCCTTTTCTATTACAGCCTGCAAAGATTTATACCTATAAAGACCCTATGAGATTAGGTGTTGAGTACACAGTAACAGAGGTAGAGCAATCAAATCATATTCCTCAGCGAGTTGATTTAACTCCTGAGCAGATTCAAGGTTTAGTAGCTTCAACCTTATCAGTCATCCCTGAAATTGATGACCCGTATGGTGATGGTGATTTAGAGCTTAGTAAGAGAGGGTTAGATGCTATACCTTATCAGCCTATGTCATATACAAGTACACATAGCTGTATAAATTATCCTAATGAATACTTCAGTACGCAAATGGTAGAAACAGTCAACTATCTTGGAGATTATACAATAGGTGGTGTCCTTGACCCTACAAAATTAGTATATGAAGCATCAGCAGGTAATGGTTACAATGAAGCAGGTAAGGAACTTACTCGTCAGAGAAAAGCAGGTATCATATCATATGATGAATGGCTTTCAAAATTAGGTACAGCTTCTAATGGTATTGATTATCAGGCATACTACAGAACAACATACAACTATGCAATTATCGTAAACGGTCAGAACTCTCCTACATTCAATGTAGGTACAAACATCCTTGCAATCATATCACCTTTAGGTGACCGTATGTACTTCGATGTATTTGGTTTAGATGCAAATGGAAATGTTTACATCCCAGATGGCTACCATTATTACAATTCCCTCTTAAACATTTCATATACAGAAGTTAAGCATAAATTAGGTATCTGTAAATGTACAGAAAAGCCTTCAATGGTTAATGAATCTGCAGCTACTACTCAAATGAGAATTAACAGTAAATTAAGTTGCTATCCTAATATAACAGAATGGGAACTCAATGCTAAATGTATTACTGAAGCATTAAATATTAAGTATTACAGATATGATGAAGATAGCTGGGATACAATTTTACAAAAAATCAATGGTTCCCGTTATACTCCTGTAACAATCAAATAACAACAATTCAATCAACAACAATCATAAATCATCAAAGAAGTACATCTCCTCGATGTACTTCTTTTTTCTTACAATCAAAACACTCACTTTCAAATTAAATACATAATCCTAATCTTATAAATAATAAGTAAATATAATTTATTATTAAAATTTTTAAGATAAATAACAATAAGATAGGAGATATAAATACATGAATAAAAAGCATAGGCATAAACATAAAAATAAGGTATACTATTCCTTAAGTATAAAATGTACTTGGAAGGGGAAACTACCTATAATGAATAATGAAAAATACATAATGTTATATGGAATAGCAAGCATAGGTTTAAACACTTCACTTAACAATTTTATACAAAGGCGAAAATAAAAAGGATATGCATTACAAAGTGTATATCCTTTTTATTTGCAATCAATTAGCATTCCCTTAAAATCCTCTATGCATTAAAAATGACATAGAAGCAAATATATAATATATTTTAAATTTTTAATTAGAGGAGAGGTAATGCATATGAAGAAAAAAGAGCCGACAGTAAAAATAATATTTCAAGGTAGAATAAATAAGCAAGTGCCTAAGAAGAAAGAAATCAGCATAGAGGAGATATTGAAGAAACATAAGGATGGTAAGTAGTGTCATGCAAATAAGTAGTTCGGACTAAGTTTATAACCTATATGCATTGCAAAATGTGTATAGGTTATAAATCTTTTTATAGGTATGGGATAAGGATTTTGAATTGAGTAATAGGAAAAGTAAGTAGAAAAAAGTAGTAGATTTTCAGAGGTCATTACATTCAAAAAAAGTAGAGCTTGCAGTTCTACAAAAAATTTTAAGCTTTCAAAAAGATTTCCTTACATAGAAAATTTTAAAAAGGTGGTTAGAGTATTTTATTATGAAAAATAAAAGAAATCCGGACATAAAAAACCTTATTTCTTACAGCTATAAAAATCATATTACAGGAATGGAATTGTGGAATTGCATTTTTTTGATGACCTATAAATGAAAATTGTGATACAGATAAGATAAAATCAAAGTGCTTGTTTAATCGGGCATTTTTTACAATCTTTTCCGTTCTATTGCCTATTGAGGTTTCAAATGACAGGCGTTAGAATCAACCAACAATTAAAAAAAGAGAGGTGCATGATTATATGAGTGAATTAGCTTATGTTTTATCCCCTGTAACAGTAATGTTTAATATTTCCAGTTGTATGTTATCTATCTGCTGTATTATCTACATTTTCAAGCAGGTGCTATTTCTTATACGTTGGTATTATGAGCTTAGTAGGCGGCTTGACGAAGTGGACAGCATAATATCAGAAAAGAAACAGTAACAAAGAAGTGAGAAAATATAAAAGACTTATTGATTGTGAGAATTAGCATAAATCAATAAGTCTTTTATCATGTATGTTTACATGATTTCTAGTATAAAGAAAAAAATTTATGGAGGTAAGCATTATGGAAGAAAAGTTACAAATGAATATAGGAAGAGAAAACGATAAATATACGATACTGACAAAGCAAGGTATGAAGATAGCAGATTTTTGTATTATGCCTGACAGACAAGCAATTCGTGATATGTCTGCTTTGCGTGAAACTATCAAGGTTTTAGAATGGAGGTACAAATTAAGTAAAAATAAGCCGTCAGGAAATAAAGGACATACAAAAGATTTGTTTTACTATCAAATAGCAATGAACGCATATACTATTCAAAAGGGAGTACCTGAAGAGGGTGGAGTTATTACAATCGGAAGAATCATGTGTCCTAATGATGGTCTGCTACATAAGGATGAAGTAGTTCTAAATGAGCTATTAAAAATATGGCATAAGAGAATTTATTGGTCATAAGTATATCAAAGAGTACAATTCTATACAAAAGTGTTTAATGTGATGATAAAAGTTGTATATGTGATAATAGAAGTAGTTAATGTGATAATGAAAAATGACATAAAAGTTGTTAATTCAAGAGAGTTTATAGCATTATAGAATCAGTAACAGTAAAAGAAAATTGTATATGTGATAATGGGAATAACATAAAAGTTGTTAATGTGTAGAGGATTTTTGACTGTATGCAGAGTAACAACTTTTTTGTTATCTCTTTTTACAGTAGAAGCAAGTTGTTAATGTGATAATAGAAATAGCATAGAAGTAGTTAATGTGTAAGGATTTCAAGGCATGATTTTTGAATCAAGTTATATATGTATGAATATCAATTACATATCAGGTGTTAATGTGATGATAGGGATAACATTGAAATGTGTAATGATAACCTAAATGTGTTAGTGTGTGGTTTTATATGTGAATAGGATTTTTAATAAATGATATATGGTTTAAGTATACAGGGGGTAAAGTAGTTAGAAAACTGCTATGACATATAAATCCGATAATTACAATCAAAGAAATGACAAACGTGTCAAGTATGGAATTAGATAATGTGATTAGATTTTTAATATACAGAGGGTAAATTAGTGAGAAAACAGAGTTGTTAATATTTATGGTATGGATATTATGAGTTTCAGAAAAGTAGATAGGATTTAAGAAAGCAGGGGGTAAAGTAGTTAGAAAACGGCTTCGACAGTATAAATGTATGTTGATGTTTAATATGATTTTATGAGTGATTACATTCAAAAAGAATTGATAATGTGATAATAGGAAAATGATATTTTTCGGAAGATGTGAAGCATATCAAAACAGAAAAGTAGTTAATGAAAAATAGAAAGTAGTTATTTGAAAAATGAAAAGTGTTTATTGATTTTGCGGTTGCAGGACATTCAAAAACAGAAAAGTAGTTAATAAAGAATTTTGAAGTATGAAATGTGAGAAAATGCAGGGATAGCATTCGATTTTGATTTTGGGAAAAAATTTTAATATTTATATTATTCTGTAAAGCAAATTTTAAAATTAAAATTTGAAATTCAGAGTGAAAAAGATTAAGAGTGGATTTTTTTCATGATTTTAGGGCGTTTTTGATGCGTTTTTCGAAAAAAGAAAATATAAGAAAAAATTTCAAAATAAAAAATTGGTGTAAGATTTTTTGAAAATGAAGAAGTAGTATATTGGTTTCCGTTCCGCTACCTCTGAAATCAGATTTGTTGACAAAATTGTGAAATTGCGATTTTTAACATTTGTGATGTTTACAAAAATAAGAGTGATTTTTATAACAGATAATTGTATACTGTACTTATGTAAAGGATGGTGTACAATTATGGAGCAATTAAGTTCAGAAGAAATATTGTTTAACAGACAAGTAAATTATATGACGATTGAAAGAGTATGGAAAATCAAACAAAAAGATAAGGGCATTTCAGAATTGTATGAGCTACTTGGCTTAAATCAAAATGTATATAGTCGCATTAGACAAGCTGATAAATACAATTATGTAGATTTAGAATCAAGGTGGGGGTATAAAACAAGCCGCCTTCAAGTTATAGGTCTTTCTAAAGAAATAATGATAGGTTTGAAAATGATAGAGATACCTGATATTGAAAAAAGCGACTGGGAAGATTATATTGGTATACGTTATGAAGAAGAACATAACAAATCTAGAAGTTCTGATATGGCATATTATAATAGGAAGATTAACAGTGCATTAGAAAAGATAAAAGCAGATAAACTGGATAAATCAGATATAGGTAAATTAGTATACTTCTGTACATATCTTGAGAAGTCGGATGATGGAGTTGTAACTGATAAAGAAATGTATGACTTAAAAAACTGTTTATCAGTCATAACAAATGAAAAAATGAAACAGTGTAAAAGTGAATTACGAATAGAAGTGTTCAGTATGTTAGAAGATATATACAATAGAATGGATATTATAATTAAATATGATGCGCTACAAAGATAAAAGTACTTCAATTTTGGAGTACTTTTTTTGTTATATAACTGCTGTTAAAGCTTATTTTAGTGAGCATTGTGACATAGAAAAAAGACATAGTGATGTGACTCAAAGGGCATGATGATATAAAATGATGCATTGTGATACAGATACAATTCTCTACATTGCTATATCAATTTAAGTGATATAGGTATAATAAGCTCATAAGTTGAAGAAAGGAGTCAGCCATGTAGAGAGTAGTAAGACAGTAGTATATTGAATTCCGGACATTGAAAACTGAACAAAACCAAACATACATTCTTATGTATACGGGCGTAAGTATATATGTGAGGTTTACAAAACTATGTTAGCACATACAGGCGTACCCTGACCCGTATAGGGGTAAGTCTGCCCAATCAGTAACTAATTGACTTGGGGGTTAAAATATTGACCCCTATTTATTTGAAATATCAACTTTACTAATTAAATAGAAACAATAAAATGGATAATTACATAGGAGGATTTACTATGATGAACATAAATACAGAAGCAAACAACAATATGGATAGCATTAAGGAACAGAAGAGACAGGAGCTAATAAATATGGGCTGTATATTTAATAAAGAGCTTTCAGAAGTATGCTTATGCAAAGATATGTATTCAATGACAAGTTTAATGTTACGAGCATGCAAAGATAATGACGAGGGAATCCGCAAGTATCAGGTCATTGAAAAGGATGATGCTACTGGTAAAGAGTTCGGAACATATTCTGAAAAGTCATTCTTTTCAACTAATGAAATTAGAAAGGCTTGTAAGAGATTTCAGGACAGAGTAGAAGGATTTGAAGGTCAGTATATAAATAAGTTCAAGGACATTATGACTATGACTAATATCATAGATAGATATAGGTTACTTAATCATTCATACATTAGAAACAGTGAAGTGCTGACAACAGATGAAATATTGCATAGATTACAAGAGCATATGTTCGACCATCCAGAGGATAGACGTATTGTAGCATTAAAGATAGGTAATGAGATTACAGTAGGCGTAGTTGGTAGAGATAAGCATACAGCTTACAAATCAGTCAACTCCTTATTAGAAGAGATTGCACCATGCAATAAGCCTAAGACTTTCTTGGATATATACTATAACAATAAAATGTGTTTAAAAGATAACAGCAAAACGAAGCAGAAAACATTATCTGTACCAAATCGTACAAAGCATGAAATATATGGAGACAAAATGTACGTTTTCGACTTCGGGAAAGAAGAAAACGAGCTGATTTTTGATAATTACAATGAATATTTAAAGAAAAAGGAAGAAGAAAAGAACAAGGCTGAAGCAAAGAAAAAGGCTGAAGCAGAGAAAAAGGAGGTAGCATAAATGAAAGATATATTCAATATAGAAGATTATAACATTAAGTTATGGGAGAGAAACACATTCAAAGATTGTGCGCCTCTTAGAGATGGTTATACATACTTTGGCGGAAAACGTGGAGAATACATACCTCGTATAAGTATGCTATTTCCTGAAAGTAGATTTAAGGTCATGTTAGATGGCTTTATGGGTTCAGGTGTAGTATCTGCTAACTTCAATTATAGTGGAGTTAGCAGAAATGCTATCGAATATAACAGAGGAACATATACATTAAATAAGTGTATACAGGACAATCCTGCAAAAATGATACAAGTTATCAATTCCATTGAACCTACATTAGAATTTTTCAATAGTAGTAAAGAGTTCTTAGAGTATATTGATAGTTTAAGTGTTGACAATTTCAAAAAAGGTAAAGGCTTTGATAGATTTGAGGTTGCTCGTGCTAAGTATGCAACGCTTGTGTTATCTCTTAATTCAAAAGGGGAAACATTCAAAAGGCAAGTCGTTTCAGATAAGTATACAGACCCTATAGAGCGCATTCGATTACAGTATGCACTGGATAAACGTACCGAGAATATTTATTTGAAAGCTCCAAAGATAATTTATGACTGTTATGAGGGGTGGAAAGGTTTAAATATCATAAATGGCAGTTTCTTTGATAACCTCGACTTTTTATATCATAAGGAAAACTTCTGTTTTATTGACCCGCCTTATTTGTTTTCAAAGCGTGGAATATATGATAACAGAAAAAAAGATACAGGCTATGCAACTGATGTAAGAGATAAAGAGCATATAGAATTTTTACATGACCTTGCAGATAGAATCAAGTCAGGTAAAGAAATAGGTAAAATCATGCTATGTTCTAATTTTGAAATAGATGAAAATGGTAACTTACTTGATTTACAAGATGACTATTACAATCAGATTTTATTACCTTGTGGTTTCCGCATGGTGGTAGTAATGGACAAGCGAGCTTGTGAAGCAGGCAAGGATGGTAAGAAAAAACGTAAAGTAGAAGTGGTGTATATCAATTATGATGATATTCGTGACTATTGGCATAATTACAGATACTTCGATTATAAAGATATTTACAAAGATTAGGGGGTATTACATGACTAAGGAACAAACAAATGTACCTGTATGGTTTAAATATACATTAACAATTTCAGAAGCAAGTGAGTATTTCAATATCGGAGAAAAGAAAATGCGACAACTTGTACAGGAAAATGATACAGCTGATTACATTTTGACTAATGGTGTCAAGGTGTTGATAAAAAGAAAACAGTTTGAACAGTTCATTGATGAAACAGGCAGTATTTAATAGGTAATTTTACCTTAAATTGAGCTTTACTTTACCTTTGGATGGCGGTACAATCCCCATCCAAGGTAAGGGCATAGATAATTGCGAAATTGTATTTTTTAATAGGAGGAAAAGCAAATGGCAGTAAGTGTAAAAAGAAAAGATAGTAAAGGACGTATTTTAAAAGATGGAGAACAACAAAGGGCTGACGGAAGATATATGTTTACTTTTATAGACCCGATAACTGAAAAGAGAAGCTATGCTTATAGTTGGAAGTTAGAAAAAACAGATAAAACTCCTGCTGGGAAAAAAGTAGACTTATCATTAAGAGAGAAAGAAAAGTTAATAGAAGCAAAGATACGTGAGGGAATTTCATATAGTTCAGGGGATATAACCGTTCTAGAGCTTGTAGAAAGGTATGTTGATATAAGAAGAAATGTAAGACCTACAACAAAGAATGGTTATAAGACAGTAATAAATGTATTGAAAAATGATAAGTTTGGAAAAAAGCATATCAATCAAATCAAGACTTCGGATGCTAAAAAATGGCTTGGTGAGTTACAAAAGGGTGGACGTAGTTATAGTTCTATTCATAGTATCCGTGGAGTAGTCAGACCTGCTTTCAGAATGGCAGTAGAAGATGAGTGGTTAGTAAAAAATCCTTTTGATTTTCCGCTTGCAGAGTGTTTAATTAACGATTCTATAAAAAGAGATGCCTTGACAGCTAAGCAACAACGTAATTTCTTAAAATTTATCAAGGAAGATGAGCATTTCAGACAGTATTATGATGGTATGTTTATACTATTTGAAACAGGCTTGCGTATTTCAGAATTATGTGGTCTTACAATAAAAGATATTGACTTAGAAGAAAGAACAATCAATATAAATAAACAGTTACAATATACAGGTGGGAAGAAATCATACATTGAGAAAACAAAGACAAATGCGGGAAATAGAGTACTTCCTATGAGTGATGAGGTTTACGAAGCCTTTAAACGTGTCATTTCTAGCAGGAAGAAGCAAAAAATCGAAAAAATCATAAATGGTTATAGTGGCTTTCTGTTCTTAAATGACAAAGGAAATCCTATGTTAGCGTATCACTGGGAAAAGAAGTTTCAGTATTCAGTAGAAAAGTATAATAAGATTTATAAGGAAGAACTTCCAAAGATTACTCCACATATATGCCGTCATACTTATTGTAGTAAAATGGCAAAAAGTGGTATTAGTGTTAAGACGTTACAATATCTCATGGGACATGCAGATATTCAGACCACGTTTAATATCTATACTCATTTTAAGTTGGAAGATGCTAAAAATGATTTAGAAAAACTTAAAATCAGAGAAGAAATGCAAAAAGAAATGAGTGTAATTGATATGGCTGAAGCGAAGCAGGCTTTAGCGAGAGTAAAGGGGCTATAATAAGTAGTTTATAGGTTTAAAAGTAGTGTGATGTACGATTGAAAAAATTACCTCGATTTTTACCTATTTTGATGGCTAAGATATACTATTTTATGCTAAGATATAATAAGTTAGGGTTCTAGGGTAAAAACCTTGGAACCCTTGAAAATACTAAGAAATTCGAGGTTATACTAACTTATGCAAAGAAAAATAAAAGTGCTTATGGTTTGCCACGGCAACATCTGCCGCAGCACCATGGCCGAGTCTGTCATGACTCACCTCATCAACCAACAACACCTATCCCACCTCTTTGAAATCGCTTCCGCAGCGACAAGTCGTGAAGAGATAGGCAACCCGCCACACTATGGAACCGTGAATAAGCTCCGTGAGGTTGGCATTCCTGTAGTTCCGCATCGTGCAGTGCAAATGACAAAGGCGGATTACGAATATTATGATTATCTCATTGGCATGGATACCGCCAATATCCGCAATATGACAAGAATTGCGGATGGCGATACCGATGGAAAGATATATAAGCTGCTGACATTTACCGGCTCCGGAAGAGATGTTGCGGATCCGTGGTATACGGGCGATTTTGATGCAACCTATGAGGATGTTGATGCAGGATGCAGAGCGTTAATCGAATATATCCTTAACGATTCAGCTGATAGATCATAAAGTTTAAGTAGCCCGCAAAGGTTACCCATAGCAGATAAGGAATCTGTAATAAGGCAGCTAGGGGTTCCACTCGATAGAACCGAATAATCATAACGAGTATGGCAATCCATAGCAACACAAGCCAGATAAGAGAAAACAAAAAGTTTTGCATATTGAAGAAGATAAGACTCCAGAAAAAGTTCAGGATAAGTTGTATGACATAGGCAAACAACGCATCCAGCACTAGTTCTGGCTTTTCTTCTTTTTTGAGCCAGATTCGTGCACTGCTGATTCCCATAAGAGTGTACAATAATGTCCACACAATAGGGAATAGAATGGCAGGTGGAGCCAGCGCAGGGCGCATAATACGTTCATAGATATTCATATTGTTTCTGGTTAGAAAGGCAGACAGTCCGCCAACACCAAGTGCGATAGCAATAGAAATGACATAAGGTTTTAATTTAGCCCACATAATGTAATCTCCGTTTTATATCTGCGTTACAGATGGCAAGTTTTGTAACTATTCTATGCTCGGATAGTGAAAATATTCGAAAAACATATAAGATTAATATTTTGTAATTGAAGTATTTTCTTTAATCAAAATTTAATAAAATACCGCTTGCATGAATATCAGAAAGTAGTAAAATTGGTTTAATACTGACTCAATAGGAGGAGATGAGGACTTATGGTAAAGATTATTTCAGATAGTACTTGCGATTTGTCAAAGGATTTACTTGAAAAATATGATATAGATATTGTACCTTTGCATATTGTATTGGGTGAAGATGAATATGAAGATGGTGTGAATATAACACCGGATGAAATTTATAAATGGTCAGATGAGAATAAGGAGACACCAAAGACTTCGGCGGCAGGAATTGAGCAGACAACGGAAATGATGCGTCCTTATGTAGAGGCAGGTAGAGAAGTCGTTTGTTTTTCGATTTCTGCAGGTATGTCTACTACAGTAAACGTAATGAATATGGCAGCACAAGTATTAGAGGCAGAAGATAAGATTAAAGTTATTGATTCTGCAAATCTTTCTACAGGTATTGGACTTCTTGTAATCGAGGCAGCTATCATGGCAAAGGAAGGAAAGAGTGCTCAGGAGATTGCAGATAGAATAGAGCATTTGAAGCCGCTTGTGCGGTCAAGCTTTGTGGTAGATACATTAACTTACCTTCATAGAGGAGGAAGATGTACAGGCCTTGCGGCAATGGCAGGAGGAGTGTTGAAACTACATCCGAAGATTGTTGTTGAAAATGGCAAGATGCGCCCGGACAAGAAATATCGTGGAAAAATGGAACGTGTTGTCATGGACTACGTCAAGGATATAGAAGAAGACCTGAAGAATGCAAAAAAGGACAGAGTATTTATTACTCATTCCGGTTGTAGCGAAGATATAATCAATGAAGTAAAGAATTATTTGCAGACATTGAATATTTTCGGTGAGATACTGGTTACCAGAGCAGGCGGAGTTATCTCCAGCCACTGTGGACCAGGAACTTTAGGAGTGTTATTTATTAAAGAAGATTAGTAGAAAGTGGAGCTTTGAAAATAATTCAAGCTCCTTTTTTCTTGCAATAACTATGAAACACGGAATACAAGCACTCGGGGCTCTTAGATATACCTCGAAGGCACCTTTTAGAAATAAAAAAGAGATAGGTATCTTGAACAAACGCCAAGATATCTATCTCGATTATTAGCAAGGGACTGTTTTTGTCTCGAGTGCTTTTTACGCACTTTTTCCTATTTCCTCTCATAAACGGTATATTGTAATGTACGAAGTAGAGAAATGGCATCATCCAATGACTTCTGGTCATAGAATTCCACGTGAAGAACTCCTTCTTCAAATTCACGGTTATGTACGATACCGATGTTTTTTATAGAGATTTTTTTGTTTGCAAGAATCAGTGCAATCATGGCGAGTGCACCGGTTTCATCAGGAATATCGACATAGCAGCCATACACCTTTTTGATAGGGCCTCTTGCCTGCGTAGCGAAGGAATCACGGTATTCCTTGGATTCTTCGAATAGCTTGAAAGTATAACCTTCCTGCTTGGCACGGACAGCGGCACTGATTTCCTTTAAGGAATCGATATAGGAATCCAAAAGGTTTGCAATATTTTCTGTGTTAGACATACAGATAGCTTCCCACATTGAAGGAGAGGAAGATGCGATTCTTGTGATGTCTTTGAAACCTCCGGCAGCGACCTGTTTCATAGTACCTTCCTGTGTGTCGTGGTCATGTACCAGATTGACAAGGGCAGCTGCGATTAAGTGTGGTACATGACTGATTGCTGCAGTCACATAATCATGCTCCTTGCAGTCGAGCACCAATGGAATCGAGCCAATGTTATTAACCAGTTCTTGGTATGCCTCTACAGCTTCTGTTGAAACCTCCGCAGTAGGAGCTAGAATATAATAAGCGTTTTCTAAAATTAATGGATTTGCGTTAGTAAAACCTGTCTTTTCACTTCCCGCCATAGGATGTCCACCGATGAATTGCGTCTCCAGACCAAGCTCTTTTATTTTTGCATCAATCGGCGATTTTACGCTTCCGACATCGGTCAAAATCGTATGAGAAGAGAGAAAAGGTTTTAATCTCACCAGATTTTCGTTGTTTGTAGAAACTGGTGCGCATAGGAAAATCATATCGCACTTGTGAAAGGTTTCGTTGATTTCCGTAGAGATTTCATTAATAACCCCATCTTTTACTGCATCTGCAAATTTCTCAGGATGAGGACCATAAGCTATAATATAAGAGTCTGGAGATATCTTGCGAATCGCTTTTGCGATAGAGCCACCGATAAGTCCAAGACCGATAAAACCGAATGTTTTAAATTCCATAAGCTACTCCTATTGTATAATCATTCTTATAATCAACAGTATCGCACTTTAAAGCGTTAAAGTCAATATCAAATATCAAGTTTAAGTTGTAAAGTCAATATCATCTTTGAGATATTGAATCAGTAACAAAATCCATGCAAACATTATTGTAACCCTCCTTTCTGTGTAAATAGGGCATTTCATAAGAGTAATTTACCTATTATAGTATATGCATAATGCTTGATTATATATAAAAAGATTTGACAAAATTAGCAAAAGTGCACAAGAATTGCATATATTTTTGTAAAAAATGCGACTGACAAATTATATGAACAAACTTGAATATACAGATAATATATAGTAGAATTTATGTAAAGCATAAATAACAGGGGGATAAGTCTATGAATATTTACACAACTGATAAAATAAGAAACGTTGTATTACTCGGACACGGTGGCTCAGGAAAAACGAGTCTTGTTGAGTCCATGGCTTATCTGGCAGGTATTACTTCACGTATGGGGAAAGTGGAGGACGGCAATACTGTCAGTGATTTCGGTAAGGAAGAACAGAAGAGAGGCATTTCTATTAGTACTTCTGTGATACCAATTGAATGGGAAGGCACAAAAATTAATCTTATTGATACACCAGGATATTTTGATTTTATTGGTGAAGTTGAAGAAGGTATTAGCGCAGCAGATGCAGCGATTATCGTTGTATCAGGAAAGTCCGGCGTAGAAGCAGGAACAGAGCGTGCATGGGAACTTTGCGAGAAGTATAAATTACCTAGAATGATTTATGTAACAGGAATGGATGCAGATAATGCTTCCTTCAAAAATGTAGTTGAGAAGTTAACAGAAATGTATGGCAAAAAGATTGCACCATTTCATTTCCCGATTCGTGAGAATGAAAAGTTTGTTGGTTACGTGAATGTAATCAGTGAGACTGCAAATCGTTGGCAGGGTAAGGAAGTAGTGGATTGTGAGATTCCTGATTATAGTATGGAAAATCTTTCTATCTACAAAGATACCTTAATGGAAGCGGTTGCTGAGACAAGTGAAGAGTTTATGGATCGCTATTTCAGCGGTGAGACATTTACAGAAAATGAGATTCGAGCTGCATTAAGAGCAAATATTAATGATGGTTCTATCGTTCCTATTAGTATGGGTTCTAATCCTCTTTGCCAGGGTACCTATACTTTAATTGATGATATTGTAAAGTATTTACCAAGTCCAGAGAATAAGCAGATTGCAGGCTTCAATATGAAGACAAACGAAGTATTTGAAGCCAATTATGACTTCTCAAAGGTTAAGTCTGCGTATGTATTTAAGACGATTGTTGACCCATTTATCGGAAAATATTCACTGATTAAGGTATGTTCTGGCGTATTTAAATCAGATGATGTGATTTATAATAAAGATAAGGATGTAGAGGAAAAGGTAAGCAAGCTGTATGTATTGCAGGGTAGCAAGCCGATTGAAGTTTCCGAGCTTCATGCCGGTGATATTGGCGCTATTGCGAAGTTGACAGCAGCACGAACAGGTAATACCCTTTCTACAAAGGCAAATGTCATTGAATATGGTAAGTTTGAGATTTCTAAGCCATATACTGCAATGCGTTACAAGGTTCCGAACAAGAACGATATTGATAAGGTAGCGCAGGCATTACAGAAGCTGACTCATGAAGATCAGACCTTAAAGGTGGTAAATGATAATGAGAACAGACAGACCTTATTATATGGTATTGGTGAACAGCAACTTGAAATTATCCAGAGTAGATTAGTAAATGAATATAAATGTCAAATTGAATTAAGTAAGCCAAAGGTTGCATTCCGTGAGGCAATCAAGAAAAAATCTGACGTAGAATATAAATATAAGAAGCAGTCAGGCGGACATGGCCAGTATGGTCACGTAAAGATGCGTTTTGAATCATCTGGTGACAATGAGACTCCATTTGTATTTGAACAGGAAGTAGTTGGTGGTGCAGTTCCTAAGAACTTCTTCCCAGCTGTTGAAAAGGGCTTACAGGAATCTGTATTAAAGGGACCTCTAGCAGCATATCCGGTAGTTGGAATCAAGGCAGTATTGTATGATGGCTCCTATCATCCTGTAGATTCTTCGGAAATGGCATTCAAGATGGCAACTATTCAGGCATTCAAGAAGGGCGTTATGGAGGCAGGACCTGTTCTCTTAGAGCCAATCATGAGCCTCAAGGTTACTGTACCTGATAAGTACACAGGAGATGTAATGGGTGACTTAAATAAGCGCCGTGGTCGTGTACTTGGTATGAATCCGATTGCAAATGGCAAGCAGGTAATCGAAGCAGATATTCCTATGATGGAGCTCAGCGGATATTGTACCGTACTTCGTTCTATGACAGGTGGACGTGGTGATTATGAATACGAGTTTGCAAGATATGAGCAGGCTCCAAGTGATATTCAGGAGGCAGAAGTAGCAGCAAGAGCAGCTAAGGTTGCTGAAAATAGCGAAGAATAATGAGATTGAGAAGAGGTGGTTTCGTGAGAGACCACCTCTATTTCAATATCTGGGAAATTGCTGTAACGTAGTGAGGATTAGACAAGAATTATTTATTGAGTAGACTATTAATTTCATCTGCCTGTATTCGTGACATTTTATAGAAATAAGAATGTACACAGGAGAATACTATAAAGAAGATAATGCTAATAACAAGCAGACTTTGTACAGTAAAAGAAAACCAGTTACAGAAATAGCCAAAGAGTAGCATTGCAATATAGGTTAGTGCTAATTCCGTAACAAAATACACAGAATAAGAATGAAAGTCTACATATCCCAAAGCAAAATCCAGTAAATCAATGATTGTAATAAATGCAAACATTTGCAAAAACCAGAGATTATGCATAGCAGTATATCCTTGTAACAGATTAGAGGTACAGGTAAAAAGGGCAGTTAAGGTAAAGGTAATGCAAGCAGATGGGATATAAGTTTTTAAGATGCGTTTCATATGGAAGTCCTCCTATTTTCTTAATTTGTTTTTCAATGCTTCGACATAGTTACGTGAAATAATCAGTTGTTCACCGTTTTTGAGCTCGGCTTTCAAACGATGATTCGCATAAGGCGCAACGCATTTCAGATATGATACATTCAAAAGACAGCTCTTGCTGATTCGCACAAAGGTCATGTTTTTCAGCTGTTCTTCTAAAGCAGTCAAAGTCTGTCTGCTGGAATAGGTTTGCTCATGGTCGTATAGAAAGGTTTTGCTATCTACCGATTCGATATAGTAAATCTCCTCAATCGGTAGTTGGTATTGATTCCCGTTAGATTCACACTCTAGTGAAAAGGAATATTGTCTGATATAGTCCGTGAGCTTTTGTAACCGTTTATCAACATAGGCGCAGTTGATGATAACTTCTGTTTCTGTAAAATGATCATCCTGATGAATGGATAGTTTCATGTAAATCTCTCCTCGGTGAAATATAAATATTGTCTTTTAACAATTCGTGCACGTTTGTTATATTGGTATTATATGTTTGCGGGAAAAGGATTACAAGATAGCAAAGGGTGATGTGCCATTTTGACAGGGTGAAATGCCCGAATTTGGTAAAAATGAGTTGCATTTTAAAACCTCCTATGCTAAACTTATTTCTATATTTCATAATATGTAAACAACCTGGATAAGGAGTAGTAGAGGTTAATTGCTACAATGTAGTAAATTTCGTAATTATGAAGGTACTGAATAATTACCAATTTTCTATTTCAGAGAGCTGCCGTTTGGTGCAAGACAGCATAGAAAAGCCTTGAACTCGCCTTTGAGTTCCTGTAGTGAACAAGTCTATAGAAAAGGACAAAGTAGTTACAGGCGGGAATTCCCGTTATAGAAGTTGAGTGCAGATGTTATATCTGAAACAGAGTGGTACCGCGGATAAGGTTATATACCTCTTCGTCTCTATAAAAATATAGAGATGGAGAGTTTTTTTTATCGCAGAAACAAGAAAAGGAGCATGAAAAAATGAGCAGAGAGTATTCGCCAAGTGAAATCGAGAAAAAATGGCAGGATGTCTGGGACAAAGAGCAGGCATTTAAGGTGGAATTAGACAAATCCAAGCCAAAGTATTATGCATTAGTAGAGTTCCCATATCCATCAGGACAGGGACTTCACGTAGGTCATCCAAGACCATACACGGCATTGGATATTGTATCAAGAAAGAAGAGAATGCAGGGATATAACGTATTGTTCCCTATGGGTTGGGATGCATTTGGTCTTCCAACAGAGAATTTTGCAATTAAGAATAAGATTCATCCAAAGATTGTTACCAAGAACAATGTAGGTCGTTTCAAGGAGCAGTTAAAGTCTCTTGGCTATTCCTTTGACTGGGATAGAGAGATTAACACAACAGATGAGAGATACTACAAGTGGACACAGTGGATTTTCTTACAGTTATTCAAGAAAGGTCTTGCTTATAAGAGCGAGATGCCTATTAACTGGTGTACATCTTGTAAGGTTGGTCTGGCAAACGAAGAAGTTGTTGGCGGTGTTTGTGAGCGTTGTGGTGCAGAGGTTGTTCGTAAGATGCAGTCTCAGTGGATGTTAAAGATTACAGATTATGCTGAAAAGTTACTTCAGGGTCTTGAAGAAGTAGATTATATCGAGAGAGTAAAGGTTTCTCAGCAGAACTGGATTGGACGTTCTGAAGGTGCAGAAGTAAACTTCCAGTTAAAGGATAAGGAAGAGACATTAACTGTATATACAACAAGACCAGATACTTTATTTGGTGCTACTTATATGGTAATCTCTCCAGAGCATCCATTAATTGACAAATATAAGGCAGAGATTAGCAATTTTGATGAAATTACAGCGTATCGTGAGCAGGCTGCAAAGAAGTCTGATTTCGAAAGAACAGAGCTTGCAAAGGATAAAACAGGTGCTTGCTTACAGGGAATTTCAGCAATCAATCCAGTAAACGGAAAAGAGATTCCGGTTTGGGTTTCTGATTATGTATTAATGTCTTACGGTACAGGTGCTATTATGGCAGTTCCTGCACATGATGAGAGAGACTGGGATTTTGCAAAGAAGTTTGGTCTTCCTATTATTGAAGTTGTTGCAGGTGGAGATGTTCAGAATGCAGCATATACAGATGTTCAGACAGGTACACTTTGCAATTCTGATTTCTTAAATGGTTTAGAAGTTAAGGATGCAAAGACAGCTATCATTAACTGGTTAGAGGAAAAGCAAATCGGACACAAGAAGGTTAATTATAAGCTTCGTGATTGGGTATTCTCTCGTCAGAGATATTGGGGTGAGCCAATCCCGGTTGTTAAGTGTCCATGCTGTGGTTATGTTCCACTTGACGAGAGTGAGCTTCCATTAAGACTTCCAGAAGTAGATAGCTATATGCCAACAGATACAGGTGAATCACCACTTGCTGCTATGCGTGACTGGGTTGAAGTTCCATGTCCTAAGTGCGGAGCTCCTGCTGAAAGAGAAACAGATACCATGCCACAGTGGGCTGGTTCTTCATGGTATTTCTTAAGATATATTGATCCTGACAACAGCGAGGCATTTGCAAGCAAAGAAGCGATTGACTATTGGATGCCGGTTGACTGGTATAACGGTGGTATGGAGCATACAACACTCCACTTACTGTACTCTCGTTTCTGGCACAAGTTCCTTTATGATCAGGGATTAGTATCTTGTCCAGAGCCATATAGCAAGAGAACCTCTCATGGTATGATTCTTGGTGAAAACGGCGAGAAGATGTCTAAGTCAAGAGGAAATGTTGTAAATCCGGATGATGTTGTAAACGAGTTTGGTGCAGATACCTTAAGAACCTATGAAATGTTCATCGGTGCTTTCGAATTAAGTGCTGCATGGAGCATGGAAGGCGTTAAGGGCTGTAGAAAGTTCCTTGATCGTGTATGGAAGTTACAGGATATGTTGGTTGATGGCGAAGGCTACAGAGCAAATCTTGAGACAAAGATGCATCAGACTATTAAGAAGGTTACCAATGATTTTGAGAACCTCAAGTTCAACACAGCAATCGCTGCAATGATGGCACTTGTAAATGAGTTCTACAAGGAAAAGAGCGTTACAAAGGCAGAATATGCAACCTTAATTCTCTTATTAAATCCGGTTGCTCCACATATGACAGAAGAATTGTGGGAGAACCTGTTTGGTAATGGTAGGGCATATCAGCAGAAGTGGCCAGAGTATGACGAAGCTAAGACAGTAGAATCTACAGTAGAAATCGCTGTTCAGATTAATGGTAAGGTTAAGGCGACCGTTTCCGTTGCATTAGATGAAGATGAGGCTTCTGTAAAGGAGAAAGCTCATGCAATTCCTTCGATTGCAGATTTAATGGCTGGTAAGACAGTCGTGAAGGAAATCTACGTTAAGGGTAGAATCTTAAATATCGTAGTGAAGTAATAGCGTAACGATAAATACTTTTCATAGAAAAGGGGCAACAGTTTTGTTGCCTCTTTCTGTATAGATATGATATTATTTTGTCTGAGTCAAAAATCCATTTGCGAGGCAAATATGAGATGATTTTTGCGCGTAATTATGAAGGTACGGAATAATTACATCTAATCGAAGGAATATCAGCATTTGTAGGCGAAAGGAATGATAATTATGTTGTCTCCGATGAATCATAGAGAAATAGAGTATACAACTCGAAAGTTTTGGGAAGAAAACCAAATAGAAGAAAAAAATTTTTCAGACTTGTTTCATGAATGGGAAAATGCTACGGAGAGAGAAGCAGCAATCAGTCTAATGAACTGGCTTGAACAAGTATATAAGGAGGTTGTTCAAGAGGATTTGCTTCTTGATTATGGAGCAGACTGCCTAAGGCTTTATTTGATGTTTGAAAAAACGCCGAAACCAGATGATACATGGCTTGATACGTGGGAAGAGTGTAATTTAGAAGGCTGTTACAAGTTTCTTGGAAGATTTCGCCGGATGGTATTAGTCGCAGATTATATGAATGGCTTGGGTAGGTTTCAATGTCTTGATGTAACTCGCATGAAAAAGAGAGTATGTCTGCTTCAAAAGGAAGTGATGCAACATTTTGCGAAGGGAAATACTATGCCTAACCGACATAATGCAATATCCGCTATAATGGAAGGCATCAATGAGCTACAAAAGGAGATGCGAATCGGAGAATTCGTAACGAAAATGCATTCTCATGAGATAGCCATGGCGGTTCCGCATGCACAAAAACAAGAGGAAATCAAGATAACCGTTCAGGAGCAGACAAAAAACCTAGAAATAGAAGAAGTAATGAGAAATCTCCTTTTATTGGTAGCTCCATTTGCACCAGTATTGGCAGAACATTTATGGCAGCGTATACAGGGAAGTATATCTTCTATATATAATAATGCGTGGAAAGAATACAAAGAAGAAGCGGATGAAATAGAGATTCCGATTCAGGTAAATGCGAAAACGAAGAAGATTCTTGCAATCTCGGCAAATATGCGAAGCGAAGAGATAGAAGAAAGAGCAAAACATGAGATTTCGCAGATTCTAGATGGAAAAGAGTATAAAGTAATTTATGTTCCAGGGAAAATAATAAATTTCATTTTGAAATAGTAAGAAGAAAACGGCTTTTTATGGGAAAGGCCGTTTTCTTTTTGGAAAATGTGGTGAAGAAATAGCTTGAGAAAAGTCATAATATATAATAAAAGGATAAAATAAGCAAAAATTAAAAATATTTACATAAAATGTATATACAATTAAGGAAATATGTACTATAATATAAACGATAGCAGGTTACATAAACAATTGACGCAACTATGAAAGCGTTGAATCGTTACGAATTAACTGGCAATATAGGTGTAAGATGGGAAAAACAACATTTGAGAAAAAACTTCAGATTTATAATGATGAAGATGACAAAATGGAAACAGATATGCAGATGATACGACTCCTTATGAAAGGTAATGCGCAGTTGACAGAAAAATTAGCGGTACAGTTGTACTATCGCATTCTGAAGGAAAATATTCAATTTGAAACTTCGGTAGGACTTGATTTTTTAGATAGAATCATGGATACCATGTCAGAAAGACAAATAAAGAGGATAAGAAGTAAAATTGGTGAGGAACGGAGAAGGATAGCGAATCGTGAAAGATTTTCGAGGACGAACAAAGGAATGGTTGTTTTTATCTTTTCTGCGGTATTTGTAGTATGTGTGATTTATCTAAATTGGAATATTCTTTTGGATATGAAGACCAATTATGATGCATACCAGTTGCAGGAGAGAATGGTTGAGGCAGAAAGAGCGGCAAGAATCGAAGATTTGTGGAAGGAAAAACAAGCACAGGAAGCTGTCTTAAAACGGATTCAAGAGGAACAGATAGCACTTGCTCAAGCTGCAGCGTATGAGCAAGAACACAAACCGCAATTGCTTAGTAAGTTCAAAGAATTATATGCGGAAAATCCAGATATTAGGGGATGGCTAAAGATTGATGGGATGAAAATTGATTATCCTGTTATGACAAGGTCAGGAGATAATGATTATTATCTTGATAAAAATTTTGATGGAAAGAAAGATAAAAACGGACTTCTAATTTTGGATTATCGATGTGACTTGATGAGCGGTGCACAGAACTTTATCATATATGGGCACAACATGAGTTCTGGGGTAATGTTTGGTACTCTCAAAAATTATAAAAGTAAAGACTTCTGCGAAAAGCATCCGATTATTCAATTTGACAGCTTATATGAAGAAGCTGAATATAAAGTAGTTGCAGCAATGCTTTCAGAGGTTGCGTACGCAGATGAGGATGTATTTCGCTACTATGATGCGATTGATATGAGCACAGAAGAAAGTTTTAACGCCTTCTATGAAAATATATCAGAAAAGGCGTTATATACAACAGGAGAGACACTTTCCTTTGGCGATTCCTGTTTGATACTTTCGACTTGTGACAGATATAAGGAAGATGGAAGATTTGTTGTAATAGCTAAGAAAATACAAAAGTAAGAAAATTAGCTATTGGAAATAAGAAGAAAACTTTTTCATCTTCTCGATATCTTCGGGTGTAGAATATTTTTGAAGAACAGAATAGATTAATTTTATTTCATCTTTTTGAAAAGAAATGTTGTTTTCTCTGCTTTGCTTTGACAAGGAAAGCAGAAAAGGCATCATTTCTTTTTGCGTTAATTTAGAGCCTTGAAAAAATAGTTTTTCTAAGAAGATTAACTTATTTTTGTCTATACCTGCTAAGGCAGGGTCTTTCATCCAGTCAGTGTTTGTATCGCTCATTTGATACCTCCTATGATTATGTATTTATATTATTAAAAAATTGCATGATATCAGCCATATTCATATTGTTACCCATGATGTTTTCAAACATGGATAAATCAGGAAATGGATTCGCTGAAGAACTATCGTCACCAGTCATGTTTTGAAAAAATTCCATCATTTTTTGCATTTCTTTTACGTTTTCCATTGTATGCATCATGTCTAAGATCTGATGTATATTCTTTTCTTCTTCAGGTGTAAGATATTTTTTGATTGTCTTATAGATTTCATCTAGATCATGGGATTGGTTACTGGCGGCATAGATTCCATGATTGAGAGGTTGCATTCTTTTTTTTGTTAGTTCTAAAGTGTGCTGTAGCTCTAAATATTTGATAAGCACAGGAAGATAAGAAAATAATCCTGTGTGAAAAAAAGGAAGTAGAGACTTTAGTATTTGGATATGGTTTGTTGTATAGAAATGGTCAAAGACCAAAGTGTAGTCATTTTCATTATCCAATTCACTCATAAAGCCTCCATTAGGTAATTAACTTAAAATATCTTATGAATAAAAAAAAGAATATATGACTAAGAAAAGCCAATGGGCTCAAATTGAACCCATTGGCAGTGCTAAGAATTAGCAGCAACCGTTGTTGTTGCAGCCACCACAGAAGAAAAGAAGAATGATAATCCAAATACAGCTATTACCACCAAAGTTTGAATTGGTATCTGAAACACATCCGCATCCACAGTTGTTGTTTCCACCAAAGAATCCGTTACCACATCCACCGCAGCATGAGAGAAGAAGGATAATCCAAATCCAGCTATTGCTGTTTCCTCCAATTAAACTGGAACCACATCCGCAGTTACATCCACATCTGTTGTCATTTTCACATCCACAATTACTTGCTGTTAAGTCACTCATTTGAGTACCTCCAAAAGGTTTTTTTATACTATATGTGATAAATGAAAATGTGTTACACATTTAAAAAATAAGATTACATAATAAAGTTAAATAAAATTTTTACAATTGACTATACAATTGCAAAAAAATAATATATAATATAATCAACAATGAGATGACATAATCCATTAACAGATATTAAAACGCAAAAGAGGGGAATTTTATGTATCGAAGACTAAAAAATATTCTAGGTGTCAGCTTAATTATTTTTGCAATTGTGCTTTCACAGATACCGATGGGTGATGTGCTGGCGGATGAAGACACGATTATGGAAGATGGTTCTATTGGGGATACTGTTGATGAAGAGGAAGATGAGAATGCGAAAGATTCTATTGAAGGTGAATCATCACAGGATGCGGGAAGTGAAGAAAATATGGCACTTCTGACAACGGGTAATGAAGGTTCTGGTACTCCGACAGAAGGGATAGGAGAGCCCATAGATGAAAACAGTACTCCGTCAGAAAATACAGACAGTACGTCGAGTGGTGATACTACTTCGATTAAGAAAATAACAATTACTTATAATTTGGGATTTTCCTCTGGAGTATCTTTGTCTGCTGTAGCTGATGGTAGCCAGGTTAATGAATCTTCACTTGTAATGGAAATTGATACAAAAATTGGAGCTAAGGTACCTAAACCAACAAAGATAAAAATTGATGAAGATGAAAAAGAGTTGGTAGTGGATGCTACAATATATGAAATTAATGATAATGAATATAGATTTAAAGGTTGGTATGCGAAGAGTAGTACATCAGGGGTAGAGTGGGACTTTGATGAACCAATCACAGATGATGTTACCATTTATGCAGTGTGGGCATCAGAAAATACTACTAAGTATAAAGTGATTTTTTCGGTAGCAGGTTTTGAACCTTCGACGCAGAGCATTGAGGTGTTAGGTGGAGAAACAGTTCCAGCTCCGGTTGCTTCAACAAAAGGCTTCACAATGCCGATAAAAGAGGGGCATCGTATTTTATATTGGAATGATGAGATTGGCAATAAGGTTGAGACATGGGATTTTCTTATAGATAAGGATAGAACCTTTACTGCTGTTACAGATACTACTTCGTATGAAGTTTCATTTCATATGAAGGATGGGGCAACTTATGAGGGAGAAGGCAGCTATGCGATACAGGTCCCATATAATTCTATTATTGAGACTGCGAAATTCCCGGATGAGAACAAAATTGTTCCGCCGGGAGAAAATATGAAAACAGATTCATACTGGTATAGCGATATGAATTGCACTACACAATTCATAATGAATATGCCAATTACAAAGAAAACCGATTTGTATAAAAAATGGTATCGAATTTTTGACTTGGATGGTATTACAATTTCTGAAAAAGGTTTTCATATAAGCGCTGATGGAAAAGTATTGTATAAATTTGATGGAAATAAAGATAATGTAGGAGCTATAGATGTAGTGATTCCAGATTCGGTTATTACGATTGTTCCTAATGCATTTGACAATATGGATAGCATAGAAAGTGTTACATTGCCACCTTCGATAGGAAATGTAATGGGTGATGCTTTTAGTGGCATGAAAAATCTGGGGAGAAAGGTTATTTTGAGAGGAAATAGTTCGCAGGCAAGTGAACAGGGAAATAAGCTTGTAACGTCTTATCCTGATTTTGTGTATATGAGTTCTGATAGTGGAAGTCAAGGTGTTGTGTTTGAAGCGCCGGTATCGTCTTTGTATGATTCGAATACAGCAGCTGGTAGTACGGGCTACAATACATATGTATCTGTTCGTCCACCTAAATTAGAAAAAGATGGTACATATACGATTGCCTTTACTCCGAATGTGGATGTAGAATCACCATTGCATCGGTTAGTTAAAACAAATGTTAAAATAACAGATGTAAACAGATTGTTCTTTATGAATATTGAGTTTAACAAAGATGGAGCGAAATTTACGGATTATAAAAAACAGAATAAGTTTAAAATAACGCTTCCATTACCGTCTGCATGGCAAAATAAGAAAGAAATTGATACACAAGGGAAGGTGAGAGTGTATACGACAAAATATAATATTACTCCAGAAGAATTGGAACTGATTGAAGATCCTTCTCCAAAAGTGATTAAACATTCAACAAGTGGAGTATATTGTGTAGAGTTTGAAACATATCATTTCTCAGAGTATGTTGTTATTTATACAGGAAGCATGGAAGAAAAAGTACCAGACAATAATTCAAATTCTGGTAATACACAACCTGCTCCGGGTGGTAATAATAATTCGGGAACAAATAGTAGTGGAGGAAGTTCTGGTGGTTCGGGAAACGCTGGTGGCTCAGGAAGTTCTAGCGGTTCAGGCTCAAGTGGAAACACAGGAACGGGTAACAGTAATTCAACATCAAGTGTAACTTCGGCTCCAAGTATAGTACCGGTACAATCTGGCGTAGTGGTTGCACCGCCTGGAACAAATACGCAACCAGTGGTGCCCCCAACTGGGACAAGCACTCCAACTGGGGCTTCACATGTTAAAGATACAACACCAAAAACGGGAGATCCATTAGAGTATAGAAGTTTATTGGTTTGCTGTTTATTTTCAATGGGCGTGTTAATTCTTTGTATGGGCAATAAGAAGAAAAGAGTAAAATGCTATATTGAAGTATAGCGAGGATGAGCTGCTTTCCATGGAAGGATATAATGATATCATGGGAAGCAGTTTTGTTTGTTCAAGGAGAATGTAGATATGACTATAACATAAAAAAGTAGAAAATACATCAAAATAAACACAAAAACAGAAAAAGACTTGAAATTATCTGAAAATATAGTAAAATTATATATGTAAACTAGTTATTATTAAAATATTATGTGAAATACATGTTGTGTGGATAGGCAGAAATGGTATTGTAAGGGGTGAACAGATGGAGGGTTTACAATGGAAAATAGATGGGAGACGGTTTTGTAACCAGGAAGAATATATGGCGGCAAAGCGTGATAAGGTACTCATTGATTCTATTATGATGAATCTGAAATTGGAGCGTCCAAAGGATGTGGAAAAGATATATTTGGAGTTGAAGCAGGGAAAATATCAGTTTGAATCTATTGTTGGTAGACAATTTGATGATAACATATATGAGCTTTATACCAAAATGAAAGAAGAGGAGAAAGTAAAAAAAGAACAGAAAAGCTCAAAGAACCAACCTGAAAAAAATCCTACACGACTAAAAACAGAAAGAACACAGAAGTCATTGGGCAAGTTAGAAGATTTTGATAGTAATATGAAAGAGGAAATTTTAAAATACCTACAAAAGAAGGAAAAACGTCGAAGGTTAACAATAGTTACATGTATGATAGTTTGTATGATAAGTTTTGGGTATTTAGTTATTTATTATCAAGAAACAAAAAGTAGTGCAAATGATTTCACGGAACTTGCGGCGTTAAAAGAAAATACTGATACCTTACGAAACAATAGCTATTATGATAATCCTTCTGTTGTTATTCGAAAAACGGAAAAAACAAAGCAGGAAGAAAAAGAAATCTTGGACGAGTATAAAACCTTATTCAATAAAAACAAGAAATTGATTGGTTGGATTAAGATAGAAGATACGGTTATAGATTACCCAGTTATGCAGACGGTGAATAATGATTACTATCTAGATCATAACTTCAATCAGGAAAAGGATAAAAACGGATGTATCTTTATGGATTATCAATGCGATGTAATCGAAGGCTGTGACAATGTCATTTTATACGGACATCATATGCAGTCTGGTAAAATGTTTGGAAGCTTACATAAATATAGTAGCGAAGAATATTATCAGGAACATCCTAAAATACAGTTTGATACCATTTATGAAAAAGGCACATATGAGATTATGTATGTATTTCGTTCAAAGGTATATTCAGAGGAGAATGTAACATTCAAATACTATCAGTTTATCAATGCAAATTCAGAAAAAGAGTTCAACTCTTATATGAATGATATGAAAGCATTGTCACTATATGATACACAAGTGACTGCAAACTATGGGGACAAGCTCTTGACTTTGTCCACCTGTGATTATCAGGAGAAGGAAGGAAGATTTGTAGTCGTAGCGAAAAGGGTGAATGAATAAATGGGGAGATGCAATATGACAAAGACAACTATGAAACAGCGAAAAAGAAGGAATCAGAAGTTAAAAAGAACGATTCGAAAAACGGTAGCTGCTATTATTATGATAATGGCAGTTATTGTTGCGGCTATACCGGTTGAAAATCTTGGTACAATGCAGGCAAAGACAACTGCTAGAGAAGGAGTAGATCTAGACAAATTGTATGAAGCCTATAAGTATGATATCGTTATAAATAAGGATGTATCAGATGCTGGAAACTATAAAAGAAAAACAGAATACTATTCAAGTAATGATAGTGCATCGGATTATCAAATTGTATCGGTAGAAGGTAATACATTACAGCGTCAGTTTTTCGTTGATAAAAGAGAAGATGGAAAGTCTGGTGTAATCGTTGGCTATGCAGGAAGAGGCGGAGATGTTATTATCAGTGATAAAGAACTACCAACGGGATACTTTACAATAAATGCAAGCTACAAGGCTGCTGTTGAAGAAATTCTTAAGTCGGAAACTTATGCAGTTGAGTTCAATGAAAATGCCACTGAAAAAAGTAAGGAATACAATCTGGATGTTAACGATGATGGTAATACCGATTATACAATCGTAATACCGGCAACCATTGATTTGAACAACCAGACTTACTTGGATAATAGAAGTAGTCAATCAACAATATCTGTTTCTGAGTGGGATAGTGAGGATAAACAATCTAAAGATAAAAGCTATAATATAAAGGATGGATTGGATGCCGGACTAGGAATGACGGATAAAGATATATTTGCTACTTATGCAACAGTTAAGTATGGTGAAAAAGTATCTGAAATTACCAACTATAATAATGCGGTTAAGGGATTGATTGCAGAATTAGATGCTGCACGTGAGATTACTTCAGATATGGCAAAAAACTGGCAAACACAAGCAGATTCACTAAAAACAAAATATAATGATACGGCTTTTAAGAGCTTGGAAATTCAATATCCGGTTGGAATAGACAGTGACAAGCAGGATAGGTTTCTTGAGGATTCAATCACAAAAAGATGTACTGGTTATCTAGGCTGCGATTTGAAAAACTTTAGTTTGCTAAAATTGGATGCAGATAAAACATTGGATGAGTACACAGGTAACGATGCGGGTGAAATTAGAAGCGTATATATTCCTGTTTATAATAAATCGGGAGCAAAGCCTTCTATAGAACTTTCACCTGAAGGTTACATTATGACAGGAAGTATCTTGATTACAGGTATTGGAAATCAGGCGTTTATGGATACACCAGAGAATCTTAATGTAAAGCTATCTACACAGGTGGAATTTATTGGGAATGAGGCATTTTTAAAGTGTGATGGACTTAAGAGTATTGATCTAGCCTATTGTAAGGTGATTGGAAATAGAGCATTTAGAGATTGTACTTATTTAAATACTGTTACGTTTGGAAACGAGTCTAAGCCAACAAAGTCTGGTATTCTTGGCTCGGAGGCATTTTATAACTGCCAGGGACTTAAAACGGTATCTTTCCCGAGGGCAATGTCCATTATTGGGCGTGGCTGCTTTGCAAAATCCGGATTAAATTCTTTTTACGTAAGTGAGATTCTTTCCGGTTGGTCATTAACGATTTACCCATTTGCATTTTATAATTGTAACGACTTAGGAAATGGGGTGGATGCTACTAAGTTTTTCCCTGATATAACGGGATATACTGTGAAAATTGGTTTAGGTGCATTTGCGTTACCTTCAGGCAGTAGTGGTAATATGGATAGTTTTGCTTTCCCGAATGGATTGGATAAAATTATAGCAGGCAAGGATGACATTTTCGGAATAGAGAGTGCGTTGGTTGCAGTTAATATACCAAAGTCAGGTAATACGGAAGGTGAGGTTTATTATGATTACATTCTTGCCGGCAGAAGAGGTTTGAGAGAGATAAAATTCCCGGCTTCTTTGCGGGATACGAAGATTCCTGATAACACATTGATGGGGTGTTCCGGATTAGAAAAGGCTATCTTTGGTGAGTGTGCGTACAAAGAGGAAGGTATTTGTGCGGGTGTATGGTTTGATGCGGAAGATTTACCAAATGGGACAAAATTTGATAAAGATGAAGACGGAGAAACTTTATTTAGTGATGTTACAAATACTTTATTTGGCATTGAAGGACCAGGATATGAAAAAGATGGTGTGACTCCTTCTTCCGTTCGAGTATGTGCGGGAGCAGTTCAGACGGTAAACAGTAACTTTGTACCGTATAAGTATCTGAACGAAAAAGGTGGCGTGCAGTTTGAGATGAGCTATGGTGAAAATGGTGAGTATCTTGCCATTGTAGTGGTTAATCCAGATGGAGAAACAGCAACCTTGAGAGAATTTAAGAATACAGATAAGACTTCCAAAACGGATATTCCACAGCTTGTTGTTCCACAGCAGATAGGTGGATATCGAATTACGGCATTAGGAGAAGGATGTTTCAAGGAAATCAAGGATAAAATATATGAACTTGTTATTTCTGACGGAACAGTTGCCAAAATTGAGAAAGAAGCATTAACTGGTGCTACAAAGTTAAGAAGTGTATCTATTGGAAATTCTGTTAACTTTATTGGTGAAGGAGCATTTAGAAATTGTCCGGATTTAGAAAATGTTTATTTTACTAATCCAATTCAAAACAATGAAGGATGGGAAAAAGCTTTAACAATCGAGGAGAATGCTTTCAGAACAGGCTCTACATATCTTACTTTCCATGGCGAGATTCATTCAGGATATGCTCCGTTTGAATATGCTATGGATAGAAATAATCAGATATTGAAATCAGGAAGAAATATATGCTATAAGACTCCGGCACCATCTAATTTGATGGTTATTCGAGACAATGCCGATGATGCAAGAACACTGGTAGACTATCCTCATTACAATGAGATTGATTTGATGAATGAGGAATATGTAAAGAAAATGGAAATTTCTACCGGGATTAATGATTATAGTATCATTGACAAGTTCGAAGATGCGCAGGGATGGATTAATGATCCTGCTTATGACGGAGAAATACTGACAGATATGGAAACACAGCTGGTATTAAGTACTTTGTCTATTCAGATACCGGATGGTGTTACATCGGTTGATGGAAAGGAATATTTTGAAAATAATTCCGGCTCCAATGGTAATGCTGATAACTTTGATTATTTAACAAGAGTATATGAACGAGTGGAAAAATCTCCTTATATTGAAGCTAAAACGATAAAAAGGCAGATTAATGAGGGTACAGACTATAATGATGTAGTAAGGCTGTATTCAGAAGATGGCTATACGGCAAATAAGTCTCGTGGATATGCATCTGATACTGCTACGGCAGGCTTATTCAGTGGTTATTTCTATGATGATAAGAATGGGGAAAGTTTTATCGGCAATAAATTTACATTTTCAGGAAATAGTGATTTGAATGGTCAGCCATATGCAGAGTTGGAAACAGAAGGCAATGATTTGCTGACAGATGTGGGGCTAGGTTCTTCGAAGGTATTACCAGATTATGCTTTCCGCAGTTGTGAAAATCTGTTAAGTGTATCAATAGGTGACAAAATGTATGATATGGGCAAGGCACCATTTAGAGGGTGTTCAAAGCTTACAGGTATTGTTGGAAACAGTCGTTTCTTCTCAGAAAATGCGATTATTTATGAAAATACAGCTGATATAGCGACAGACACAGGAGAAGAAGTTAATGAAGAAGCACCTTACAGAATTGTTGAATGTCTAGAGGCAAGAGGAACGAATATGGTAATTGCAAGTTCCATTAATGACAAAGAAGATGAAAATCTTTCTAAGGTAGGTGCGGTTGAGGAAGAAGCATTTGCGTATTGTGATTCTATTACAGGAGTTGATTTGACTGCCTCAAAGATTGCAAAGATTCCCGACAATTGCTTTAAAGCATCAAGTGCATTGAATTCTGTTATGTTGCCGGAAACTGTAAAATACATAGGCATAGATGCATTTGATGAAACAACAACGGATGTATGGATATATAGTCGTGATTGTGTAATTAATAACTCCTTTGGCGATAATTATAAGGGAGATATTTATGGATATCGTTATAAGGATGATGCGAATACAGAAGATAGTGATATTTATATTTACTGTAAAGAAAATGGCTTAGAAAAGAATTTCCATGAAATTGGTTATTTTATTACCTTTGTTAGTGAAGGAGCAACAATTGCTACATTAAGTGTTGATGAGGGTGGTTCTGTTACACCACCTGAGGCACCGGAAAAAGTAGGATTTAAGTTTGTTGGCTGGGAGTGGAAGACAACAGATGAAAAGGGTAATGAGAAGATTGTAACTGGTGCTGAGGCGTATCAAAATGTTCATGAGAATAGAAGATTGGTGGCTAAGTATGATATCGGCTTCGGTGTTGTTTCAGATGGAAATCCATATAAGCTGAAAATTACTGGTGGAAAGGACATGAATGGGAATTCGAACTTTGATTCTATAATGGGTGGAACACCAGTGTATTTGGTAGCAGATGAAAGTTCTGGAAAGCCATTCCAGTATTGGACGGCTGTAGGAAGTAAAAAGAATGCAGATGGCACAACAGAAACGGTTGATTGTTCTCATTTATTAGGAGATATACATTCTGCAAAAACATCATTTATCATGGATAATATGGATATAGAGATTGTGGCACATTTTACGACTGCAGAAAATGGAAATGGAACGGGCAATGGTGGTTCAGGAAATGGTTCAGGAACAGGTAGTGGAACTGGTACAGAAACTAAATATAAGGTAACTGTTAACTATGGTTCGGGTTCAGGAGATTATAAGGCTGGAGATGTTGTAACAATTAATGCATATGCAGCATCATCAAGTAATAAAGAATTTTCTCGTTGGACTAGTACAAACACTAGTATTGGTTTTGCAAATGCGAATTCAGCAAGTACAAGCTTTGTCATGCCGGCCGCAGCAGTAACAGTAACCGCTAACTACAAGACCAGAACAGCGGATGATGACGATGATAGTGAATTAGAAGCTTTGAATAAGAGAAAACCGACATCTACGACAACTACTGTTACAACAGGAACAAATAATGCTACAGTAACAACGACAACGGGAACAGTAACAAATGCAACCACTACAACAACAACAGGTGATAATATTACCATTAACAAGGGAGGTATTTCTAATACAAGTGTAGCATCTACCCAGGTAGAGGGAGCAGCTGATAACTTTGTTGTAAAGGTAACCGATTCGACAGAAGCAGTAACACAAGCAGAAGAAGCATTAAAGAATAAATATGGAAGTCTTGATGGTATTTTGTACTTCCCAATGGATATTTCCTTGTATGATGTAACAGGTAAGAATATGATTACGGATACAACAGGATTAGATGTTAATGTAACACTTCCAATTCCTGATGAATTGATTCAATATGGAGGAAATGTTCGTGTAGCTGCTATTGAAAATGGGCAGATTGAGGATTTAAATGTTCGATTTACAACAATTGATGGAATTGCGTGTATGTCATTTGTAGCACCTCATTTTTCACCTTATGTAGTGTATGTGGATACAAATAATCTTGTGGCAGGACAGATGCTTGATGCTACACCAAAGACAGGTGACCCTATTCATCCAAAGTGGTTCCTGGCAATGGGTATGGCTTGTCTCTCAGTAATTCTTTTTACAACAGGGGACAAGAAAAAGAAGATTAAGATGGCATAATGTAACTGTTTGATAGGAATACGCAATTAAGATTGGAGTACTGATATGAAGAAAAAAACAGCAATTGTGATTGCAGTGTTTATTGCAGGAGCCTTAATTGGCTCCTGCGGTATGAAATACATGGGAAAATATGTATTTGCAAAAGAAGATGGGAATTTCAGAATAAATGGTTCTACATTAACTGCATATCTTGGAAACGACACCTTTGTCAGTATTCCCGATTATGTTACATCAATTGGGAAGGGCGCATTTGCAAAGAATACGACCTTACAAAGTGTGGAGCTACCGAAAAATCTGGAAACAATTGAACATAATGCTTTTGCTGGTTGTACAGCACTGGATGATGTGTTATTACCTGAATCGGTAACCAAGGTAGGACCTGGAGCTTTTCAAGGATGTACGTCATTGAGTATAGTAGAGATTGGTAGTCAGGTAAGTTCGTGGGGTTCAGGTGTTTTTAATGATTGTACGGCACTGAGTAAGTTGATTCTGGATGAAGAAAATTTATATTTGACATATTATAATGGCGCTTTATATAACGGAGATATGAGCTTTTTGTATCAGGTTCTTGCTGGCAGAGAGGGAGAAAATTATGTTATGCCGGAGGAGGTCGAAGAAATTGATACTTATGCATTCTGGAATATGCAGAATGTAAAAAATGTAATGATATCTGAGAATGTGACAAAGATTCCGTCCTTTTCCATGAGCAATATGGGAAGTGTGGAGAATGTCGTACTTTCTACAGAGATTACAACTTTGGAAGAAAAAGCATTCGCAAATAACAATTCTTTGAAACAAGTTGCTATTTATAATCATACGACCGAAATTCATGAGAAAGCCTTTTCGAGTTGTCAAAATGTAAAGCTTCTAGTAGAAAAAGATAGTGAAGCAGACAACTATGGTAAAGCAAAAAAGATAGCGGTTATTTATGAGGCAGAATATCCAACAGATTTTGTAGATAGTAATGTGAATTTGGAGGAGAAGCCGAGTAAGACTGTTGCGGTAACAAAAAAGCAGCATGTAACATCAAAGGATGATGAAAAAATAGAAGAAGAGGACTCTACAGAGATGTCTGAGGATGTAGGTAGCTATGAGCATCCGTTAGATAGTCAAGAAGAAGGTGTTATCGGTAAGACAATTATTGCAAATGGTAATGCTGTTGTTCTGATTGGTGAGAACAATCAAAAAGTATATGGAAAGCCTGCTAGTCAAGTAACAGAAGGCGCAGTAGATGAAGCAAGCACAGAAGTTGAGTCTGTAAAGGAAGAAAGTACAGAAGAAATAGCAGAATCAGAAACGGCAGAAGAGGATCTTAAAGAAGAGAGCTCGGAGGAACAAAATACCAAAGAAGAACAAGGTAAAAACGAAACAGATAAAAGTATAGAAGATAGTCAGAATATTGAAGAAAGAAAATATTACAAACAGAAAAGTTTGACGAAATATGAAATAAGTGAGACAATAAAAGAAATAGGACGACTTAGCTTTGCAAGAAGTGGTCTAACTACTATAAAGATACCGGATTGTGTGAGAACAATAGGATATGGTGCTTTCTATGCCTGTGAAGATTTGAAAGAGGTAACGATTTCAGATAAGGTTACTGACATTGAAACAAAAGCTTTTGCAGATACGCCATGGTTGAAAAATTGGTTAAGTGGTGAAGAATCAGGTGATGGAAGTGATTTTCTTGTTGTAGGTGATGGAATACTACTTGCTTACAGAGGAACAGGAAGCAAGGTAGAGATACCAACGCATGTAAAGCAGATTGGTTCAGAAGCCTTTAAAGGGCATGGGGAATTGATGGAAGTTACGATTCCGGATAGTGTGACAAAAATTAATGCAGAGGCATTTCGCGATTGTAAAATGCTAAAGACGGTGAAGGGCTGTAAAGGCGTTAAAACGATTATTCGTGGTGCTTTTTATGGCACGCAGGTAGATGAGGAAAGTCTAAAGAGTAACTAGTTACAGTGAACATATTGGAGATGACGTGATGGAAAAAGCGTTTTGGGGAATGATAGCAGGATGTGCGCTTGCTTTTGGTGTTCTTCTGGCAATGTATCTGAATAAAGCGGGTGTAATTGATTTTTCGCCTGAGCAGACGGTGGAGATGGAAGAAGCTTCGGAGACTTCGCCTCAGTATTCTATGAGTAGTGATGAATTATATGCATTGGTTTATGGTGATGAGTGGGAAGAGGAGAAGATAATTCCAGATTCAGAAGAGGAAGAAACCGAAGAAGAGATAATCTTTACTTATACGGAAGAAGTGAACAAGAGTGATTATGTAGATGCAGAGCGTAATGATGAAAATGAACTATTTATGCCTGAATCAAGCACACAATCTGAAGAGACAGAGGAACAGGCTACAGAGGAAGCACAAGCCTCGGAATCTAAGAAAAATAATGAATATGAATACAAATTATATTCGGATCATGTAGCAATAACAAAATATTTAGGTAAAAAAACAGATTTAATTATTCCTGATATGATTGATGAGCAACCGGTGACAGAACTCGAAGCGTCAGCGTTTGGTAATGCCAAGAAACTGATTAGAGTGGAAATACCTAATTCGGTAACAACCATGGGAGAGAATGTATTTAAAGGAAACGCTAATCTTGTAGAAGTATTTATGCCGGAAAGTCTGACAAGTCTAGGAAAAGGTGCATTTGATGGATGCACAAATCTAGTTATGATGTCCGTTCCGGAAGGTGTTACCAAAATTGAGGAAAAGACGTTCAATGGGTGTAATTCTATGACAAGAGTATCAATACCTGATGGCGTAAGTGAAATTGGTGTGTCAGCTTTTGCGGGATGTTCTAAACTGCAAAAAGTTTCATTACCGGAAGAATTGATTAAAATAGGAGAAAAAGCATTTTTTGAATGTACAACTCTTGATAAGATTGTGATACCGGGTGAGGTAACAACGATTGGTAAGAGTGCATTTGAAGGATGTGCACAAGCAGCAAGCATTAAAATGGGTAATAGTGTGAGTGAAATCGGCGAGCTTTGCTTTAAAGGGTGCCTTAAAGCTGAAACATTAAAGCTGTCAGCGGCTTTGACAAAAATACCTAAGGAAGCCTTTATGGAAAATGCAGCACTGGTTAACTGTAAAATTTCTGCTAATGTGGAATTGATTGGTGAGAATGCATTTGAGAATTGTGTGTCTCTTGAGTCGGTATCTATACCAGCTAATGTTGAGACGATTGAAGCGATGGCATTTTCTGGATGTACCAAATTGAATGCACTGTCAATAAAAAAAGGAGTTACTTCCATAGGGGATAGTGCATTTAATGGGTGTACGGCGTTGGATTCCGTAGTGCTTCCATCTACCATAATCAGTATAGGGGCTGAGGCGTTTAATGGATGTACTGCACTTGCTGATGTTTCTATTCCAAAGAATACACTTAGCATACGGGCGGCAGCATTTGCGGGAACGAAAATAAAAGAAGTTACCGTAAATAAAAGCTGTTCTTACTTCGAAGATTCCTTTCCGAAGGAAACAGTTATAAATTCTTATTAATTTTTGAGAGAAATAAGTCGAAATACTATCTGAATATTTGTTTTCTCATATACTATTGATAAGTAGATAGTGAAAGCTGACGGTAATTATTCATGGTAAAGGTGCTGAATAATTATAATGAAAAGCTTAAGGGGAAAAAGTGAATAGAGCAAGAATGGTAATAGAATACGACAATAAAACAGGGGTGGCATATACGGGAAAAGGTGTTTGTGTTGCTGTGTTGGATTCTGGAGTTCAGAATCATCCGGATTTGAAAGGACGAATTGTGGCATTTCGTGATTTCACTGGAAATAGGCGTAATAGAAGGTCTTATTATGATGACAATGGACACGGCACACATGTGTAAGGGCTTAGGAAGTATAGAAAGGTTGGACGGAATATGAAAAAAAGAATTGTACTTTTTTTAAGTATCATATGTATTTTGATAGGGGCTTTGCAACCAGGTGTTACTGCTTTTGCCAAAGGAACGACCTATTCTCAAATGAATGATGTCTACTATACAAAAGAGGGCTGTGTTGTATATGCGGAACCTACATATACTTCCACAGTGTTGACTACAATTGGCGCAAATATACCGGTACGTGTTATTGGTGCCTATACGAATGGTTGGTATCGTATTAACATTGGTGTAATTGCTTATTGTAAGATGGACAGCCTCACAACTGCAGGAAATATTGGCATTGTTTCGGAGGCAGATAAACAGGCGTTTTATGCAAAGCAGACAGCAGATGAGTTAGGCTATCAGTTTGAATATATGAAACTGAATAATGAAAAGAAAATTAAAAAAGATATTTTCAACAGCTATATTGGAAAGAAAGTTATTCTGTTTGCTGTAATTGATGAAGTGACAGCTGTGTCATTTAAAATGTTATATGCAGATGAAGTGAAAAATGACATTTCCTTAAAATATACAAGTAAGGCTTCGGATAGCGTTGGTGGAGGAAGAACCATTGAATATACGTTAGCTGATAAAACAGAGTTGTGGGGACAAGTAGCAATATTTCAATTTAAGGTTGGTTATGATAAATCAGCAGATATGTACATAGGAGATATAGATGGTTCTGAGTATACGAAAATGAATACCTATTATACAGAATTTAGCGAATTTGCGTATGCTCCTGTGACGCAGGTGGGAAATATGAAGGTTGTGGAATGTGAGATTCCAAACAGTTTAAGTGCTGAAGTAAGAGAGAAAATGGGAAATATCCGAAAAGGGATTAAGTATCTGTCTTATGATGAAAAAGATTATAGAAGTATGATTACGAGCAAGCTTCGTAAGGATACGGAATATATGGATTATGAATATTAAGATCAAGAAACAAGTTGGCATATAAGTGCTGGCTTGTTTTTTGTTTTGTACAACATCTTTTGGTTAGAAGGTTGTAACTTTACATAACATCTGTTAAAATGTTTTAGAGGTGTATTAATGGAACTAATACAGTTTAGAACATGAAAGGATATGTATCTTAACATGAACGATGAGAAGAAAGAAACAGCAGTCATTACTGTGAAAGATTTATATAAGATATACCGAATAGGTGATAACAGAGTAAAGGCTTTAAATGGAGTAAGTTTCACAATCAACAAAGGAGAGTTTTGTGCTATTGTAGGTACGTCAGGTTCAGGAAAATCTACTCTGTTGAATATGCTTGCGGGACTGGAGAAACCGACAAAGGGAGAGATTGTAATTGCCGGTGAGCACATGGAAAAAAAATCAGAGAATCAATTAGTAAAGTTTCGGAGAGAGCACATAGGTTTTATTTTTCAGTCCTTTAATCTGATGGGAACAATGAATGCAGTGGAAAATGTGGCATTGCCACTTACGTTTCAAGGAGTATCCAAGAGGGAACGTATGAAACGAGCAAAAAAAATGATACATTTGGTAGGACTTGATAAATATTGGGATCATAGACCTAATCAGATGTCGGGCGGTCAGCAGCAAAGAGTAGGTGTTGCAAGGGCATTGGTTGTAAAACCAGAGATTATTTTTGCAGATGAACCTACTGGTAATTTGGATTCAAATACATCGCAGGAAATTATGAATTTGATGCAAAATGTAGTACGTGAGCATAATCAGACACTGATTATGGTAACACATGATAATTATCTTGCCAGCTTTGCGGATAAGATTATTCGTATTAAGGATGGTAAGATTGTAGATATGAAGGATAACAAAGAGATGCAAGGGCAGTCAAAAGAGGAGGATTTTAATGAAGAAACTTAAAAAAATATTGCTAATGGCAATGATGGCATTGCTGTTATGCGCTAATGTTACAACTGTTTTCGCAGATGAGACAGGATATCAGACAGCATCGGATGAAGAACGAGATAGAGTCAGAGGAAGCTTAAATCGCTATTATTCAGATTTGAAAATGATGAATGAAATTTCTGATGAGACAATTAAGAAGATGGATAAGATTTATAACAGTGCCATGAATTATATAAAGGGTGCCAATTTATCAGCTGGTGAATTAGAGAATTATTCATCGCAGGTGAGAGGATATTTAGATGACTATGTAAAGGATGATAAACTGGAATTTGGCTCTAGTGAGAAGTTTTTAATGTTATCGAATGAAGTTCCGATTCAAACAGCAGAATATAATCAGCAGACTTTTGTTGTTCTTTCCTTAATTAATCTCGGTAAGACAGACATTAAGGATGTTGTTATTACACCAACAGTCTCAAGTGAAAAAGATAAATGGCCATTTGTGATACAGCAGGCTTATGATGCACAGTGCATTCCATTGATACAACCGGCAAATTCGACTGTTGATGCATTTGGAAAAAGAATGGATATTGGTTGGTATTTTACAGTAAAGGAAGATGCTAAGAGCGGTTGCTATCCATTGACATTCCATGCACAGTATTATCAAGATGATAAATTTACAGAAACAGATATTACTACATATATTAATGTTATTGGTAATCCGGAAAATGGTGAACTTGGGGATGAATCTAAGGAGGATGAGAAGAAATCAAAGCCTCGTATTATCGTAACCGGTTATACGACTAGTCCAGAAACTGTTTATGCAGGGTCTGTATTTGATTTAACGGTAAAAGTACAGAATACATCAAAGAAAACAACAGTACAAAATGTGTTATTTAATCTAGAGGCTACAGTTGAAGGAAATGAAACAACAGCAGCGTATGCAGCCTTTTTACCAACATCTGGTTCCAGTTCTGTTTATGTAGAGAAAATTGCACCTGGACAGACCTATGAAATGACCATTGAAATGGAAGTGAAGTCTGATCTTGCACAGAAGCCATATGTTTTAAATGTAAATATGCAGTATGAAGATGAGGACTATTTGGAATATACAGATAAAGCAAATGTATCGATTCCAATTAAGCAGGAAGCTAAAATTGATACTGGAAGCGCAGATATTATGCCGGAATCGATTGCAGTTGGAGAACAGTCTAATGTTATGTTTAGTGTATTCAATACAGGAAAGACTACATTATATAATGTAAAGGTTTCTTATGAATCGGATACCGTTGAAAGTGGTATTACATACCTTGGAAATATTGCACCTGGTGCAACCGGTAATGTGGATTCTATGGTGACAGGTATTGCTCCTGATATGGGTGAAGGAATTGTAAAGGCAGTTGTTACTTACGAAGACGAAGCAGGAAATCCGACTCGTTACGAAAAAGATTTGAATCTCTATGTATATGAAATGAGCTTTGAAGAGGAACCGATGGACATGTATCCAATGGAGCCGATGGAAGAAGGAAATAGCAATAAACTCTCCGTTGTAGTAATTATTGGAATAATCAGTTTAGTAGTAATTGTTATTATTGTAGTTATTGTCGTAGTAATTAAGAAGAAAAAGAAAGCAAAGAAACAAAAAGAGGATTTAAACTTATTAGATGAGGATGATGTATAATGAAACTTTCTGATTTATTGCTAATGAGTATGTCCAATCTATGGAAGAGAAAGCTCAGAACAGTTTTAACTGTTTTGGGCGTAGTGATTGGTATTACGTCCATTGTGGTTATGATGGCATTGGGAAATGGATTAAAAGAATCCATGCTGGAAAGTATATCAAGTTATTCGTCAATTACACAAATAACTGTAAATTCCGGAAGATCATGGAACTCGAATGGCGAACAAGCAGAAGAGAAGTTGTTAAATGATGATTTGGTGAAGGAATTTGAAGCGATTGAGCATGTAGATGCTGTTTATCCTAGATTGTCAGTTTCTGTAATTGCCAAAAAAGGAAAATATATTCATTCCTATATGGACCTGTGTGGTATGACTCAGGAAGGATTAGCGAGTATGAATATTCCTGTTGCACAAGGAACACTGCCGCAAGAGGAGGAAGAACTGGCTCTCTTTTATGGAAATAATGTTATTATTGACTTTTACGTGGAAAAGACAGGAGTCCATAGTTATTATGAGACAGGTGAAATACCAGATATTGACTTGATGAACGAGCCAATGGTTATCATATTTGATACAGAAGCTTATTGGAATTCCCAAAACGGTAATTCAGAAACAGCAGTACAGCCACCAAAGAAATATTTGATTCCGACAAGCGGAATAATGGAAGGCGAAATTGGTGAATGGACTTCGAATAATTGTAGTATGGTTTACTGTGATATGGATGCATTAAAGGCTCAGTTAAAGCGTGTATTTAAGAAGAAAACAATACCAGGACAGCCTGTTAGAAAGAATGGAAAGCCATATAATGAACTGTTTTATTCGCAGATTATTATACAAGTAGATGCTATGGAAAATGTACAGGCGATAACCCAGATGCTTCAGGATCAAGGATATAATGCATATAGTGATGCAGAGTGGATTCAGTCGGAAACGGAGCAGATGAATACGATACAGCTTGTATTAGGCGCCATTGGTGCTGTTTCGCTACTTGTTGCAGCAATCGGTATTACCAATACCATGATGATGTCTATCTATGAACGAACGAAAGAAATTGGTGTCATGAAGGTGTTAGGGTGTGACATTCGTAATATTCAGGTGTTGTTCTTATTGGAGGCAGGTTTTATCGGATTAATAGGCGGAATCATTGGTGTAGCATTCAGTTATGGATTGAGTGTTGGAATTAATTCTCTTATGGCGGCAAGTATGGGAATGGGAAGTGGAATTTGTAGAATTCCAGGATGGCTTCCGTTGCTAGCAATAGGATTTGCTATCATTATTGGTATGGTAGCGGGATTCTTGCCATCACTTCGTGCTATGAGACTTAGCCCGTTAGCAGCTATTAGAAATGAATAGAGAACTTAGTAGTGAAAATGCGTAGTGTGAGTTGATACTACGCATTTTTTGTGTATGTACGGAAACAATGGAGAATTTCGATTATGCTATGCTTCGGTGATACGAGAAAGTGCTTTGCACTTGTGTTTTCTAAAATTATAAAATTGTCAAATTATTACGGTATTTCTGGGTGAATAACCATCATAGATATATAGTAAGAGTAAGATATGGAAGAATGGTCTTATGGAAAAAGCAGCAATCTATCTTCGTCTGAGTAAAGAAGATATAGAAAAGGAAGGAAAAGAAAATAGTAAAAGTATAGAAAATCAAAGAATTATATTAGAAGAATATGCAAAAGTACACCATTTTCAGATTTATGAATATTATATTGATGATGATTATTCTGGATTATATTTTGAAAGACCGGCGTTTACTAAAATGCTTTCAGACGCAGCAAGACATGAATTTAGTGTGGTGCTCGCAAAATCTCAGTCAAGATTGTCAAGAAATATGGAGCATACAGAATATTTGCTTCATAATTTGTTTCCAAAGCTAGGGATTCGCTTTCTTGGAGTAGTAGATGGTGTAGATTCGGCACAGAAGGCAGGGAAAAAAGCTAGGCAGATTAATGCCCTTATAAATGAATGGTATAGTGAAGATTTATCAGAAAATATTAGAGCAGTTTATCAGAGAAAGATGCAAAAAGGAGAATATTTAGGAGCATATGCTCCTTACGGATACCGGAAGAGTAAGACGAATTCGCACAAATTAGAAGTTGTTAAATCGGAAGCGTATTGGGTTAGAAGGATATATGAGTTATATCAGCAGGGATGTACTATAAAGGAGATACAAAATGAATTAATCAAAAATAAAGTAGAAACTCCAAGTTCAAAACGAAAGGACGAGATAGCTTATCATTGGAGTGCTTCAACGATTAAGAAAATATTAGCAAATGAAGTTTATATAGGAAATGTGATTCAAGGAAAGAGCAGAAGGCGAAGCTTTAAAGAAAAGAAAATCGTATCATGCCCAAAAGAAAGCTGGATTGTAGTTGAGTCCATGCATGAAGCGATTATAGATAGGAAACTCTTTGAACAGGTGTGCTTGCGAAGGAGGAGTCGTACAAAACGAAGAATGAGTTATCAAAGGCAATTGTAAAGGACCTTACACACATGTGTGTGGAATCTTGGCTGGCACAGGAATAGCTTCTGGAGAGAAATATCGAGGAATAGCACCGGGATGCACGCTGGTGTGTGGAAAGATTTTGGATGAGAAAGGCGGAGGAAGTTTGAAAAGCCTGCTAAAAGGCTTACAGTGGATTGTTGAGGTTCGAAAAACACTGCCGATTAGGATATTGAATATTTCGGTGGAAATGGGAACGGATGCAAAGTTGGATAAAGAGGAATTAAAGCTTATGCATGAATATTTTGAGTATTTATGGGAAGGGGGGATGTTGATTGTTGCGGCGGCAGGTAACCATGGACCTAAGCCAATGAGCATTTCGCCAATTAGTGAAAATGGTTGTTGCATCTGTGTAGGTTGTCATGATGAAGGATTTGTAGGAAAAAGTGGTAGGTCATGTTCGGACTATTGTGGTAGAGGTCCGGGAAAAGGAGTGCTTGCAATGTCGAGAACGGATAATCCGTTAAAAAAACCTGATATTGTAGCACCAGGTACAGAGATTGTGTCCTGTTCTCATAAAATGCCGCATTATTATGTATCTAAAAGTGGAACGTCTATGGCAACTCCTATGGTAAGTGGTGCATCTGCTCTTTTTATGCAAAAATATCCAGAAGCAACGAATAACCAGATAAAAAGATGTTTGCTATCTTCTGCTAGAGATTTGGGAGAACCTTGGAATGTGCAAGGTGCGGGAATGCTTTCTGTGAGAAAATTATTGCAGAATTCATAGTGATAAATATAACAATTTCAGTAAAAAAATGAAAATATTGGAAGTGTAACATTGACAGAAGGAGTATAATTGTATACAATTATACAAAAATACGTACATGGAATAAGAGTGTATAAAAATACATTTTGCTAAAGGAGAGATAATAATGGGTAATCAGGAGTATTTTGAAAATCGTCCAGTAACAATGAATGATAAGAATAATCTTCTTCAAATAGAAGAACATATATATCCTTTACAGGATGTAGAGAAGCCGAATGCTTTTCGAAATATGTTTCCTTACGATGAGATTCCGAAGATTCCATTTAATGATAGAGTAGTGCCACACAATATGCCAAAGGATATTTGGATTACGGATACTACCTTCCGAGATGGTCAGCAATCGAGAGCGCCATATTCTACAGAGCAGATTGTTACTATTTATGATTATTTACATAAGCTTGGTGGGCCAAATGGCATGATTCGTGCCAGTGAATTCTTTTTATACAGTAAAAAGGATAGAGATGCAGTTTATAAATGTATGGAGAGAGGATATAAGTTCCCAGAGGTTACGTCTTGGATTCGTGCTAGCAAAGAAGATTTTAAACTTGTAAAAGAGCTTGGTATGAAGCAGACAGGCATTTTGGTGAGCTGTTCGGATTATCATATTTTTCTAAAGCTGAAAATGACAAGACGTCAGGCAATGGAGCATTATCTTTCCGTAGTTCGTGACTGCTTAGAAGAAGGAATCAGTGTAAGATGTCATTTAGAAGATATTACAAGAGCTGATATTTATGGCTATGTTGTACCATTCTGCGCAGAGTTAATGAAGCTATCAGAACAGTATAAGCTTCCGATTATTGTGCGTGCCTGTGATACAATGGGTTATGGTGTAAACTATCCGGGTGCTGTTATTCCAAGAAGTGTACCGGGAATTATCTATGCAATTAATGTGCATGCAGGAGTTCCTTCAGAATGGATTGAATGGCATGGACATAATGATTTCTATAAGGCGGTATCGAATTCTACAACAGCATGGCTATATGGTTGTTCTGGTGTAAATACATCATTATTTGGTATCGGTGAACGTACCGGTAATACACCGCTGGAAGCAATGGTATTTGAGTATGCACAACTTAAAGGTACTTTAAATGGAATGGATACAACCGTAATTACAGAGCTTGCAGAATACTATGAAAAGGAAATCGGTTATGAGATTCCAGACAGAACACCATTTGTAGGTAAGAATTTTAACGTTACCAGGGCAGGAATTCATGCAGATGGTCTTTTGAAGAATGAAGAGATTTATAATATTTTTGATACAGAGAAGTTTTTGAATCGTCCGGTACTTTGTGCAGTATCCAATACATCTGGTTTAGCAGGTATTGCACATTGGATTAATACCTATTTCCGTTTAAAGGAAGAGGATAAAATTACCAAGAGTTCAGAACTGGTTGCCTATGTAAAGAAATGGGTTGACACTGAGTATGAAAGCGGTCGTGTGACTGTCCTTACGGATGATGAGTTGTTAAAAGTAATTGCTGATGGTTGTGATGAACTTGGTGTTACATTGACAAAGTAACAGTAATGAGAAAGTGGGAGGACACAAATGAGCGAATATGATGTTGAAGCATCTGATAAATATTCGCTACGAGGCAAGGTTTTTAAGAAGCTTCGAGAGGATATTTTAAATGGTCGTTATCAGGAAAATGACGAGCTTCGCGAAGCCGCCATTGGTGAAGAACTAGGGGTAAGCAGGACTCCGGTAAGAGAAGCTTTTCGACAGCTTGAACTGGAGGGACTTATTCGAATTATTCCGAATAAGGGAGCTTATGTGACAGGTATTTCTTCTTCAGATGTTGCGGATATCTACGAAATCAGATCGCTTTTAGAGGGATTATGTGCTAGATGGGCAACAAAACGCATTTCGAAAGAAGTTATTGAAGAAATGGAAGAAAATATTTTATTAAGTGAGTTTCATTTATCTAAAGGACATTATGAACAATTAACAGAATTAGACAATCGTTTTCATATGCTTTTATATGAAGCATGTGAAAGTAAGATGCTGATTCATTTACTAAAGGACTTTCATCAGTATGTACAGAAGGAACGTCAAAAAATGCTTTCTGACACAGAACGTAGCAAGGATTCCATAGCAGAGCATAAGAGAATTATGGAGGCAATGCGAGATGGAAATGCGAAACTTGCAGAAGAATTAGCGGATAAACATATTTGTAATGCGTATAGAAATATGGTAAAATGCGGATTAAGTGATGATAAAAATTAAAGTAATTGAGTAACCTAGGAGGAGTAATGATGGAAAAGATTCAAATGACCACTCCATTAGTAGAGATGGATGGAGACGAAATGACAAGAATTTTGTGGAAAATGATTAAGGATGAGCTTCTTCTTCCTTATATTGATTTGAAAACAGAGTACTATGACCTTGGTCTTGAGTATCGTAATGAGACGAATGATCAGGTAACCGTAGATTCTGCAGAAGCTACGAAGAAGTATGGTGTGGCTGTAAAGTGCGCAACCATAACTCCTAATGCAGCGAGAATGACAGAATACAATTTGAAAGAAATGTGGAAGAGTCCTAATGGAACGATTCGTGCTATGTTAGATGGTACTGTTTTCAGAGCGCCAATTATTGTTAAGGGAATTGAGCCATGTGTTAAGAACTGGGTAAAGCCAATCACTCTTGCAAGACATGCTTATGGTGATGTATATAAAAATACAGAGATTAAGGTAGATAAGCCAGGTAAGGCTGAACTCGTATTTACAGCAGAAGACGGAACAGAAATCAGAGAACTGATTCATGAATTCAAAGCTGGTGGAATCCTTCAGGGAATTCATAATACGGATAAGTCTATCACAAGCTTTGCACATGCATGTTTTAAATATGCTTTGGATACAAAGCAGGATTTATGGTTTGCTACAAAGGATACTATTTCCAAGAAGTATGACCATAATTTTAAGGACATTTTCCAGGAAATCTTTGATTCCGAATATGCAGAACAGTTCAAGGCTGCAGGAATTGAATATTTCTATACTTTGATTGATGATGCAGTTGCTCGTGTTATGAAGGCAAAGGGTGGATTTATATGGGCATGTAAGAACTATGATGGAGATGTTATGTCTGATATGGTAAGCTCTGCATTTGGTTCTCTTGCTATGATGACTTCCGTATTGGTATCTCCGACAGGTGTTTATGAGTATGAAGCTGCTCATGGAACAGTTCAGAGACATTATTACAAGCATCTTAAGGGAGAGGAAACATCTACAAACTCCGTAGCAACAATCTTTGCTTGGACAGGTGCTTTAAGAAAGCGTGGAGAGCTTGATAACAATGCAGACTTAGTAGCGTTTGCAGATAAGCTTGAAAAGGCAACTCTTAAGACGATTGAAGATGGAAAAATGACAAAAGACTTAGCTTTAATTACAAGCTTAGAAAATGTTACTGTATTGAACAGTGAGAATTTTATCAAAGCAATCAGAGATACTTTTGAGACATTATAATAAAGAATAAAGTGCACATAAAATGCCATCAGCGAAAAGCTGATGGCATTTTGGCGTTAGATATAAATCACTTTTATTATGGAAAAAAGTTTATTCCGATAAGATTTCCCATTCTGCATATAAAGTTTCAAGTTCGGCTTCAATAGTAGCCTTTTCTTTGGTAATTTCCTGCAATTTTGCAACATTTGTTGCATTTTCGGGTTTTGCCATCTCTTTGTCGAGGGCTTGATTCTTTTCCTCAAGAATACCTATGCGATCTTCGCATTTCTTTAAATCATTTTCTTTTTTGCGCTGTTTTGCCTGTAATTCCTTTTGTAGTTTCCAATCAAGCTTTTCAGCACTAGGTTCGGCTATTTTTGTAACGGTTTCTTCCTTTGCAGTAGGCTGTAAAATATCCTTTTTTTCCAGATAGTAATCATAATTACCAATATAATTAATGAATTCCTTTTGCGTTAATTCTAAAATACGGGTTGCAGTTTTGTTAATAAAATATCGATCATGCGATACATAAAGAACTGTTCCCTCATAAGAATTAAGAGCACTTTCCAAGATCTCTTTTGAGGTAATATCTAAGTGGTTGGTAGGCTCGTCGAGAATCAAGAAGTTTGACTCTGAGAGCATGAGCTTAGCAAGAGAAACACGTCCTCGTTCGCCACCGCTTAAGGAGCTTATCTTTTTGAATACATCTTCACCAGTAAATAAGAATGCGGCAAGTGTATTACGGATTTCTGTATTAGTCAGGTCAGGATAATCATCGCTGATTTCCTCAAATAAGGTCTTTTCCATATGTAAAACATGATGTTCCTGATCATAATAACCAATCTGTACGTTGGTTCCGAGACGAATTGTTCCAGTATCAGGTGGAAGTATTTCGTTGATGATCTTCAATAATGTAGTTTTACCTGTTCCGTTGTCACCGATAATGGCAACATGTTCTCCGCGCTTAATTTCAAAACCGACGTCGGAGAAGAGTACCTGATTATCAAAAGCTTTCGATAAGCCATTAATCTGAAGTACATCATTACCACTTGTTTTACGTGGAGTTAGGGTGAGCTTCATATCAGCTTTTACTTCTGTTGGTTTTTCGATACGTTCTATTTTATCTAACATCTTTTCACGGCTTTCGGCGCGTTTGATGGATTTTTCACGGTTAAAGGAACGAAGCTTTTCGATAACATCTTCCTGATGCTTGATTTCACGCTGTTGATTTAGGTATGCATGCATCTGCTCAATGCGAAGATGTTCTTTTTGTGTAGCATAATCTGAATAATTTCCATGGAAAGAAGAAACGACACCATTGTCAATTTCAATAATCTTAGTTGTAATGCGGTCAAGAAAATAACGGTCATGAGAAACGATGATGACAGCACCTTTATAATTCAACAGATAAGTTTCTAACCATGCAATAGAATTTAAGTCAAGGTGGTTCGTTGGCTCGTCAAGCATAATAAGGTCAGGTTTTTGTAAAAGAAGCTTTCCAAGTGCAATTCTTGTTTTTTGACCACCCGAGAGAGTACATACTTTTTTAGTAAATTCTTCATCAGTAAAACCAAGACCTTTCAAGATACCAGTGACTTCGCTTTTGTAGGCATATCCATTTATATCTTCAAAGCGATGTGTCATACTGGAATATTTTTTTAATAAAGCATCCAGCGCAGTACCTTCAGCTGATTTCATATCTAATTCTGTTTGACGAATAGCGGCTTCGAGATCAAGAACCTCCTGCTTTACCGTTAAAAGTTCGTCAAAGATAGAATTTTCGGTATCGACAGCCTGATGCTGTGCTAGATATCCAAAGGTTTTATCTTTTCCGAAAGTGACCTGACCGGAATCGGCAGACATGTCACCTACGATGATTTTAAGAAGCGTTGATTTGCCTGCACCGTTAATACCGACAATGGCGGCTTTTTCGTAATCCTCTATATGAAAGGAAGCATTTTTTAAAACATGATTATCCACAAAGGTTTTATCGATGTTATTACAGTTTAAAATCATGGGAACCTCCAATTTTTCGTTCTTGAATCATATTCTTATGGTCTCAGCAGTAAGTTCTTTGACCTTGTTATGGATAGTTACATTAGAACTAAATTATAAGTCCTAATAACACATAATCTTGTATATTATATAAGATAGCTATTGAAAATACAAGGAATACAAGGTATTTTTGCATGTTACTGGAACGGAGTGAACAGTATCGAATGGTAACACGAGAGGAAAGGGTTTACAAAATATGATTTGACAATCATTTAACAATGTTGTATACTTTTATTAGATAAATTGGTGAAATTTTGTCACATATTTGTAAGCTTTATGGAGGTGGATGATCGTGGATGATAAAGTAATATCTCAGGCGGTTATCGGCAGACTCCCTAGATATTATCGGTATTTGGGAGATTTGAAGGACAGTGGTATTGAAAGAATATCTTCACAGGATTTGAGCAAATTGATGAAGGTAACTGCATCACAGATTCGACAGGATTTTAATAATTTTGGTGGGTTTGGACAGCAGGGTTATGGATATAATGTAGAGTATCTTTATGATGAAATAGCAAAGATTTTAGGTTTAAATAACAAGCACAATTTGATTATTGTTGGTGCTGGAAATCTTGGTCAGGCAATAGCAAATTATATGAATTTTGAAAGACGTGGTTTTCTTGTTAAGGGTGTATTTGACATCAATCCTGAACTACAAGGAAAGGAAGTACGTGGAATTCCGGTACAGCCTGTTGAGAAAATAGAAGAATTTGTTAAAGCGAATGATATTGATATCGCTGTTTTAACGATTCCGAAGGATGGAGCTGTGAAAACAGCAGAAGTACTTGTAAAGTGTAATATTAAAGCGATATGGAATTTTGCACATGTGGATTTGAATGTTCCAGATAGCATAGTGGTTGAAAATGTACATTTATCAGATAGTCTTATGAAGCTTTCTTATGGTATTGTTCAGAATTCATAAGATGTATCCTTTTACTTGATGGGGGAATATAAATGGCAAAAGGGGAAGAAGAATACAGAGTAGCATTAGCAGGGAAAAAGATACCGATATTAACATTGGATAATAATTGGCATAAGCTTTTTACACAGGCCCAGGAGCATGAAGAGATAAAGGCTCTTGAAGAAAAGTTAAATGAATATTTGAAGCAACAGGGTAAAGTTAATTCACAGATAAAAAGTTTGAACTCTTATAAAAAGAAGCTTATGAACGAAATTGTAGCAATTATGGAGCTTCCTGATTCTAAGGAAAAAGAGCGCAAAATGAGTGAAAATAAGCGATTAATTGAAGAGACGAATGTAAAGCTTGAGGATTATCGCGATGAAATGCTTGATTTACCAAAGTTAATTGATGAGACAAATTTTGAGCTTATGATAGCGACTATGTGTGTGTGTTATGACAAGATTCAACAAAATACACAGGAAATAGAAGCGATTAATGGTTGGATTCAAGATTTTCGTAATCAGTTAAAACGAAAGGTGTTGCAGAAACAGCAGCGAGAAGTCATGAATGATGAATTATATTCTTATATGCATGCTATTTTTGGCCCAGATGTAATTGAAATGTTTGATATGAAATATAATCCGCAGAATGTTTTAAATAAAGAAAAAGAGTAACTATTCAGGTAGGTCGAAGCATTTACTGCTGAGACCGTAAGAAAATGATACGGTAAGCAAAAATCCCATCGCTGAAAGCGATTTTAAATGGATTTTTGCATCGTAATTATGAAGGTACTGAATAATTACGAAAAAGATATTGTTCAGCTAGAGAAAAAAGAATCATAATCAAGACGTTTTTCACTTGAGAGATTAAGTGGAAAACGTCTTTTTTTACAAGGCAATTCGTGCTATACTATGAAAGATAGAGAATATGGTAACTACGAAATGTTACTGTTGACAGATAAACAGTAAGTAATTATAAAGGTGCAGAATAATTACAACAGTAACAGATACAGAGTAGTTACAGAGACGGGGAACAGCATGGAATATATTTTGACAGCAGCAGAAATGAAAAAATGCGATGAGACGACAAGTCTTACTTATGGAATTCCGTCGCTTGTATTAATGGAGCGGGCAGCATTAGAAACTGTAAAAGTTATATTAGATAGATATGGAAGTGACATTTATGTCGGTGTTGTAGCGGGATGTGGCAACAACGGTGGAGATGGTGTTGCAATTGCACGTATATTACGAGAATATGGAGTGAGTGCTGAGATTCATTTAATAGGAGAAGTGAAAAAGTGTTCGGCAGAGACGAGGCAGCAATTGGATATAGCAAAAAGTCTTGGCATTCCTGTGTATTTTGGATTGGATAACACAATATATGATGTTATGGTAGATGCTATTTTTGGAATAGGATTAACCAGAGAAGTAGAAGGTACATACCGAGAGGCGATTATGGCAATCAATGAATCCAGAGCCAGAGTAGTGTCTGTAGATATGCCTTCAGGAATTCATTCGGATGATGGTAGTGTTATGGGAGTTGCTGTTAAGGCAGAACTTACCGTTACTTATGCATATCGCAAGCTAGGCCAGGTGCTTTATCCGGGGACACAGTACGCAGGAGAGGTTGTTTGTGTGCCTATTGGAATTCCGCAAGAAGCATTGGAAGAACGTAAGAATGGTATTGTTACATTTAATCGACAGGATTTGAAGCTACCAAATAGAAATCCAGCAGGAAACAAAGGGACTTTTGGAAAGGTGTTATTGATTGCTGGTTCAAAAAATATGGGCGGAGCATGCCAATTAGCTGCGCTAAGTGCTTTTCGCATAGGGGCAGGTATGGTGCGTGTGTTTACTGCAGAAGAGAATAGGGAAAGTCTACTTAGGAAGGTTCCAGAGGTTATAGTAAGTACATACCATGATGATGGTATTTCAAGGTTAAGTGGTGAAGAGGAGATTGATTTACAGGATGGTCTAAAATGGGCTGATGTCATTGCAATAGGTCCAGGGATTTCTACATCTGAAAAAGCCGCTTATATTGTAGAGTATATTATGCAGAATAATAAAAAACCAATGGTTTTGGATGCAGATGCGCTTAATATTCTTGCAGCAAAACAAGAATCCCTGCAGCAATTTGAAATAGGACGTATGGAAAATAATCGAGAAATCGTTTTAACTCCACATTTGGGAGAGTTTGCGAGATTGATAAAGCATCCGGTTCCTCGATTGCAAAAAGATGTTATTAGTTATTGTAAGTCTTTTGCCAAAAAATATTGTGCAACACTTGTCTGTAAAGATGCAAGAACATATGTTGTTAAGCAGTATAAAATGACGTATGTAAATACAAGTGGTAATGATGGAATGGCAACTGCAGGTTCCGGGGATGTGCTGACAGGTATTATAGCAGGGCTCATGGCGCAGGGAATGGCCGGTTTTGAGGCGGCGGTTATGGGAACGTATATTCATGGACTTGCAGGCGATTATGCAAAAGAAAAGACATCTGCGTATTATGTTATGGCGCAGGATATGATAGATTCCTTAAGATATATCTAGAAAGGGGTAGAGTTGTTGATATGAAACATTATGATAGAGTCTGGGCTGAGGTTGATTTGGATGCAATCACAGAAAATATAGAAACAATTAAAAAGAAAATTAAGCCGAGTACCAAAATGATTCCAGTAATTAAAACAGATGGGTATGGACATGGTGCGATTCCGATTGCAAAAGCTGTAGAATCTGAACAGGCAATTTGGGGATTTGGTGTAGCAACAGCAGAGGAAGCACATGCATTAAGAGAAAAAGGGATAAAAAAACCGCTATTAATATTAGGCTACACTTTTCCATATAGCTACGAGAAAATGATAGAAGAAGAGATAAGACCAACAGTCTTTATGCTGGATGTAGCACAGCTTTTATCTGAAAAAGCATTGAAAATGGGAAAGATATGTCGTGTTCATATCAAAGTTGATACGGGTATGACAAGAATCGGAATACATCCAAACGAAGAGGGAGTTAAGTTGATACGTCAGGTTTGTGAACTCCCTGGCATAGAAATAGAAGGTATTTTTACACATTTTGCAACTGCAGATGAGACGGATAAGTCAAAATCTTATCATCAATTACACATGTTTCAGGAATTTGTTGACAGGATTGAAAGAGAACTTGGAATAAAGATACCGATGAAACATTGTTCCAACAGCGCAGGCATTTTGGAAATGCCTGAAGCAAATATGGATGCAGTAAGAGCAGGCATTATCATTTATGGCTTGTGGCCTTCTAAGGAAGTACAGGAAAAGCAAGAAGTAGAGCTAAAACCAGCATTGACATTGAAGTCAAGAATTGTTTATGTAAAAATGGTGACTGCTAATCAAGAGATCAGTTATGGAGGTACCTATATAACAGTGCGTGATACACAAGTGGCTACTATTTGCATAGGCTATGGAGATGGTTATCCAAGAAGTCTTTCTAATATCGGTCATGTTTTAGTTAATGGGCAGAAAGCGCCTATTTTAGGAAGAGTGTGCATGGATCAGTTTATGATAGATGTGACCGATGTAAAAGGTGAAGTGTGTGTTGGTGATGTAGTAACGCTTATTGGGCGAGATGGTAATGAAATTATAACGATGGAAGAACTAGGAGATCTTTCGGGCCGTTTTAACTATGAGCTTGCTTGTGATATTGGTAAGCGAGTTCCAAGAATATATAAAATAGAAGACACACTGATTAATGAATAAATATCATAACTATGAAGGTATGGAATGGTTACTAAATATCTATGAAAGTGAGACATACATCGTATAAAACCCTAAATGGTTGGTAAGACTAGAATCAGACAGATAAGTCAGTCTTAAGAGGATAGTTGAGGTGTATGGAATGAAACGAGGAGATATTTATTATGCAGATTTAAGACCGGTGGTAGGTTCTGAACAAGGTGGAGTAAGACCAGTACTGATTATACAGAATGATGTCGGAAACAGACATAGCCCAACGGTAATTTGTGCAGCAATAACCTCTAAAATGAATAAAGCGAATTTGCCTACTCATATTGAGTTAAATGCAGGTAATTATGATATGGTAAAGGATTCTGTTATTTTATTAGAACAGCTTAGAACCATTGATAAAAAGAGATTGAAAGATAAGGTATGTCATTTGGATACACCAATTATGCAGAAGGTAAACCGAGCTTTGGAAATTAGCCTGGAACTAAATACATAGTCTGGGCTTGGAGCATCGAATCAGTGGTAAGGGTAGCTGATTCGATGTTGACGTTTATGTTAAGTGGTGTTATATTTTTATATGCGCACATTGAAGCAGGTGTATATGTCGCTGAAACGACGCTTCAATGGCGCGGGAATGTGCGATGCACATTCTATTATAAATGCGCACGTTTTCGTGTTTACTAAAAGATAAAAGGAGTGAATAACATTCATGGATGATGGGGGGACTTCGGTCTTTATCATAATTATTTTCTTTGTATTATTGCTGATGGAAGCTATTTTATACGGATTTCAAAAAGCAATAAGTCTGATGAATGAAAAGGAAATTGAGCGTAAGGCAGAGGAAGAAAAAGATAAGAAATCGCTTCTTCTTTTCGAAATTGTTAAACGTTCAACGATATATGTAAATTCTATTCAGTTGATTATTACGTTAATTGATTTGGTAATGGGTTATGTGTATTTACCGATTTGGACAGACAAGTTTAGAGGTTGGCTTGGACAGATTTTGATATTAAGAAATATTGGCGAAACAGGGATTCATATTCTGGCAGTAATGTTGGCAACCATTTGCCTTTTATACATATTATTGACATTTGGAACACTTTTTCCAAAGAAACTGGCGCAAAGATCACCGGATGCATGGGCGTACCGATATATCCGTTTTATACAGGTTATTAGAACGGTTCTCTATCCTGTAACAGGGATTGTTGCAAAGTCAGTAAATGGTATGCTGATACTGTTGGGATTTAAACATGATGATGAACAAATAGATGTAACCGAAGAAGAGATTATTTCCATGGTGAACGAGGGGCATGAGCAAGGTGTTTTGGAAGCTAGTGAAGCAGAAATGATTACAAACATCTTTGAGTTTGGCGAAAAAGAAGCTAGCGATATTATGACACATAGAAATAATATAGTAGCAATTGATAGCTCAATGCCATTTAAAGAGGCGCTAAGTCAGATTTTACAAGAAAGCTATAGTCGATATCCTGTATATGAAGAGAATTTGGATCATATTATAGGTGTGTTGTATTTGAAGGACGCTATGAGAGTGCACACCTTAGATGAGGGTATTAACTGCGAAGTTGGTAAAGTTGAAGGACTGTTGAGAGAAGCAGTATTTGTTCCTGAGACCAAAAACATAGACGATTTATTCCGTAGTATGCAGTCAGATAAAAATCAGATGGTTGTTGTTATGGATGAATATGGTCAGACTTCCGGTTTGGTAACCATGGAAGATATTCTGGAAGAAATCGTTGGTAATATTATGGATGAATATGATGACGATGAGAAGCACATTGAAGAAAAAGGTGATAATGAATATCTCATGGAAGGAATGACAAAGCTGGAAGATTTGGAGGAACGCTTTGGAATTGATTTCGGAGATAGTGAGTTTGAAACTTTGAATGGTTTTCTAATTTCCAGATTGGACAGAATTCCGGATGAAGATGAAAATACTGAGATTCAAGAATACGGATATAATTTTAAGATTATAAATGTAGAGAAGAATGTGATTCAGTCAGTTCTTGTAACAAAGCTACCGGAAGAAATTTTAGAAAAGCAGAATGAAAATGAGCAGGAAATGTAACCGCTAGGTTACTTCAAAATATTTATTTCGAAAGGAAAGGTAATAAAATGTCAGGACATTCAAAATTTGCGAACATTAAGCACAAAAAGGAGAAAAACGATGCAGCAAAAGGTAAGATTTTTACAATAATTGGACGTGAAATTGCGGTTGCAGTTAAAGAAGGCGGCCCAGATCCAGCCAATAACTTTAAGTTAGCACAGGTTATTGCAAAAGCAAAAGCGAGCAACATGCCTAACGATACAATTGAGAGAGGTATCAAGAAGGCTTCTGGTGATGGAAATGCGGTTAATTACGAGCACGTTACATATGAAGGATATGGCCCAAATGGTATTGCAATTATCGTTGAAGCTCTTACGGATAACAAGAATAGAACAGCTGCTAATGTAAGAAGTGCGTTTACAAAAGGAAATGGTAGTATTGGTACACAGGGTTGTGTTTCTTTTATGTTCGATGAAAAAGGACAGATTATCATTGATAAAGAAGAATGCGATATGAGCGCAGATGACCTTATGATGATTGCACTTGATGCAGGTGCAGAAGATTTCTCAGAGGAAGAGGACAGTTTCGAAGTTCTTACAGCTCCAGATGATTTCAATGTCGTATATACAGCATTACAAGAGAATAACATTGCAATGGTAAGCGCAGAAGTAACCATGATTCCACAGAATTATGTAGAGCTTACTGACGAAACAGCTATCAAGAACCTCAACAAGACACTTGATTTACTTGATGAGGATGACGATGTGCAGGCAGTTTACCACAATTGGGATGAGTAAGAAGTCTTGGTAAGATGAATGCGTAAAACCCAGTGTTTATGCGGATTGTAAGCGATTTGTTATGAAAATATTAGGTAGAAAAATGGCGAAAAAATCAGCCAGTGATGGTATACCTAGCATATATCTTTTAACCAGTTAAGGATATACGAAGAGTAGACCTTCTTTTCTAAGGATTATCATTTATTCGTGATGATTTCCGAAAGAAAGGAAGGTCTTTTTGTAACTATTCAAGGCAGGTCAAAGCATTTACTGCAGAGATTATAAGAATATGATAAAATAAGCGATAATCAAAATAATTGTAAAATCAGAGCTTGGGAATAACTATGATGATAGGACGATGGAAGAAGCTTTATCGAAATATAGAGAATCTTTTGAAGAATTATGAAAAGCTATCCAGTCAAAAAAGATTGGATAGCCTTATATTATATAGATACATCTCTTAGAAAAAAGTGATTTCTATATTATGGTATTTTCTTATCGAATACCATATTTTTCAATGATATAATCCATATCTTTATCGCCACGACCGGAAAGGTTGATAAGAACAGAACCTTTCTTTAGTGTCTTGGCAAGTTTGATACCGTAAGCTACAGCGTGAGAGCTTTCTATAGCAGGAATAATACCCTCCATTCTAGATAATTCAAAGAAAGCATCAATTGTTTCTTCGTCATTGATTACATCGTATTTAACACGACCTAAATCATGTAAAAATGCATGTTCTGGACCAGAAGAAGGATAGTCAAGACCACTTGCAACTGAATATACAGGAGCAGGCTCTCCGTTTTCATCTTTTAACATAATACTGTTAAAGCCGTGCATAATACCTTCTTCGCCATATTTAAGACTTGCAGCATGGTCACCAAGTGTAGTTCCTTTTCCAAGAGGTTCGATACCATAGATGTCAACAGGGTCATTAAGGAAACCTGAAAATAATCCCATGGCATTAGAACCGCCACCAACACAAGCGACAACTGCATCTGGAAGTTCACCTGTCATTTCAAGGAACTGAGCTCTAGCTTCAATACCGATAACACTCTGGAAGTCACGAACCATTAAAGGGAAAGGATGAGGTCCTAATACGGAACCAATACAGTAAATGGCATCTTTGTACTCTCTGCAGTATGCAGCAAAAGCAGCATCAACAGCTTCTTTCAGAGTCTGTAATCCATCTGTTACCTCAACGACTCTTGCACCGAGAATCTTCATTCTAGCAACGTTCGGAGCTTGTTTCTTAATGTCAACAGCACCCATGTAAATGTCACATTCCAAACCGAAGTATGCAGCAGCGGTAGCAAGAGCTACACCGTGCTGTCCAGCACCAGTTTCGGCGATAACTTTCTTTTTACCCATGTATTTGGCTAGTAACACTTCTCCCATACAGTGATTGAGCTTATGAGCACCTGTATGATTCAAATCTTCACGCTTTGCATAGAGCTGAACGTTTCCGAGTTTATTGGAAAGCCTTTCAAGATGAGAAATAGGAGTTGGCCTTCCTTGAAATTCTTTTCTGATGCGACGTAATTCATTGATGAATTTTGCAGATTTACAGATAGTCTGATATGCATCATTAATCTCAACCATAGCTTTCTGTAATTCGGGAGAAACATAGGCACCACCGTATTTTCCGAAAAAGCCATTTTCATCAGGATAGTTTTTGAAATAAGTGTCAAAGTTTACGTTGTTGAATTCCATAATAATTTCCTCCTTAAAAATAAAGTTTGATAAGCGGTTACCAGATTGTATAGAATGTATAAAAAAACGCCCTTGACAGAAATATACAATCTGTCAAGGACGAATAGATACTTTTCAGTACGACACTATCCGCGGTGCCACCTTGATTCACAGAAAAACCTGTGCGCTTAGCAGAATACTAACATATTCCCGGCAACTGACGTATGCCAACACGTCGCAGAATACTAGGTGTAAACAAATAACACTTTTGACTGCGCCCTCAGCGGTCCATTTGACAAGTTGTTTCTTACCTGATTCTCAGCATCACAGGCTCTCTGTAAAGGCATTGTTGCCGTTATCTCCGCTTCAACGGTTTATCATATTATTTTTTAAATAATAAATCGGAAAAATGTATTTGTCAAGTAGTAGAGTGAATAAAATATAACTTTTCGGAATGAAGCTTGTGTGATGGGATAATTGTAAATGTGCATTGCGCATTCTTTTCTTTTATAAAAGGTTTAACAGAAAGATGAAAGTAGAACGCTTGATCGGAATTATTACAGTATTGCAACAAAAAGGAAAAGTAACAGCATCATATCAGACAGAATAATTCGAAGTGTTGCGAAGATACTAAGGGAATTGGTATTGCCTCCTAAGTCTGAAAATATATCAGAATGTATAAAAGATGGCGCAATGATAAAAGGTATATTGCGATATTTGGAAGTATGGGCGATTATTAGAAACTGACGGAAAACAGATATTGTGATAAAAATTGCTTGTATTTGAGAGGTTTATATATAGAAGGGAAAGAAAATGCAAGTTGAATGGTTAAATATATAGACGCTATAAAGATATTAATTATAAGAGTGATTATTTGTGATGAGTAGATTTAGTGAAAAAACTTCTATTGTAAAAGAGAATGTGTATGTATTGTGGATGGTATAAAAATAGCAATTTTTTGCGTAGGTAATACAGAAAAATGTATGTTAAGATGAAGAGATGCATAAGAACCAATATACCTTACCTATGGAATGCCAGTAGAAATGGATGTGGAAAAAGGGGTGTGGATTAAAAATAGAATAGAAATGCGAAATAGTTTTGATACAGATGAGATTGAATAGTTATAAATGTAAAGTGATGTTTTCTTTTTATCTATTAGAGGATAATTCTCTTTTGATAAATAACGTATGAAGCGTTTGCTGAATGAAGAATGTATGACATAATAATGAATATCTTAACACAATTTAGACAATTTGGGTAAAATACAGGAATTGTACTGGCGTATCATGCCGAAAAATAGGGCGTTTTTAAAGGAAATAATATTTTATGAAAAAAGATACAATTTCTTGTTGACATATGAATTTTAAAGTGATAAGATAACTTTCGTCGCTGAGACAACACAAAAAAATAACGAAAACTTGTGAAGTGAATATAAAAAAAGTTAAGTTATGTAAATTTGTGCTTGACAGAAGTAAAGAGTTATGATATGATATAAAAACTTCGTCAGATTTTGTGAAGTGACGAATGAAAAAGAAGAACATTGACAAATAAACAGTAATGCAACCCTGAAAATTCTATTGAGAAAAGAGTTCATAAGGAACTCGTTCAAAGAAAATTCAGAGAACAAATCCTTTATAACAGCAAGTAAAATTGCAACGGATATTTAGCCAGTTCA
>JAFSCH010000052.1 GCA_017436865.1 Lachnospiraceae bacterium | reverse complement strand
TTGCAAAAAAAAATATTTCAGAGGCTATGATAGAGCAGCTCATAAATGAGAACTCACAGATAGCGGCACAGGCTGAAATTTTAATAGAAAAGGGTGCAACAGTTGAGGAACTTCAAGCATTTGTAGAGAGTAAGACTGCTAAAAATGAATATATTGCTTATGCAATAGTTATAGATAAAACAGTTACAGCAATTGCACACAGTGATACGCAGAAAATAGGTAAAAACTATTCTGATGATACAGGATATTCAGTACCAGCAGCAACAAAGGGCGAAGTTATGACAAGCTCTTTTTGGGCTGATGTCCAACAGGCATGGACATATGACATAATGTATCCTATTTATGTAAATGGTGAACTTTATGGTTCTATGGATGTTGGTATATACAATACGAAGATAGACTTTGTAGTAGATAGTATGAGAGCTGCGTCTATTCCAATGGTGGCAGCTATTTGTATTATTTCATGCGTTATATTGGTTATTTTGATAAATATATTGTTTAGAGTATTTGCAGAATTAATCGCATTTTGTAATGAAGTGGGTTCAGGTAATCTTACGGTTCGTGTAAGAGAAAGCTTATTAAAGCGAACAGATGAGATTGGTAAGATTGCCAATTCTATGGAAAATATGAAGAAAAATATTCATGATTTGGTACTTGAAACCAATAATAATTCACAAGAGATTACAAAGATTACATATTCATTAAATGATAAAGCTGAAGGAACCAAAGACAAAGCTGTGGATATAGCTGAAAAAGCGGGCAGAGCAGTTCAAGGTACTCAAAGTCAGAGTGAATTAACACATACAAATGCTAGCATGATAGAAGAAATCACTCAGGGAATGGAAGAAATTGCCGGAAATATTATGAATGTAAAAGAAGTTGCTTCTGAGACGGCGGATGAAGCCATTAAAGGTGATGAAAAGCTTACTATAGTTGTAAACCAAATGAACGTAATTGAAAGTAATGTTTCAGCTACCTATCAAAAGATTAAGGAACTGGAAGGAATGTCAAGCAATATCGGTAATGTAATTAATTTAATAGCAGATATTGCATCTCAGACTAATTTACTATCATTAAATGCGGCTATAGAGGCAGCAAGAGCAGGTGAGCAAGGTAAAGGTTTTGCTGTCGTAGCAGATGAAGTTGGTAAACTTGCAGATCAGTCTAAAGATGCAGCAGAAGAAATAGGAAAAATTATTGATGATATATCACAGAGTATAGTAGAATCTGTTCAGTTAATGGATAGAGGTAATGACTCTGTAAAAGAAGGAATGGAGCTTGCTCATCAGGCAAAAGAAAGCTTTGTTGATATTAAAAAGAAAATCGAAAAGGTATCTGATGAGATGACAAATGTTGCAGCAATTACGCAGGAAGTAACCAGTGGTACAGTATCATTACAAGACGCACTTGAAAAAATATCAGACATCGCAGATGAAGTAAATAATAATACACAGGAAGTATCAGAAGAGGCAATGGTACAAAATGGTATGATGGGAGATGTAATGGATAGTGTAGAAGTGTTGAATAATGTTGCAGGTGAATTAAGTAAGATATTGAGTAGCTTCAGTATTGAGGAATAGTATAATGAGGACTATCACTTTTGCGTGATAGTCCTTTTTGTAGGTTTCGATTCGAAGGAGAAAAAAATGAAGCATTATCGTGTTGATAAAATGCTTAAGAGTGTATGTATGGAGGAGCCAAGAGAAGGGAAAGATATCACAATAGTACCTTCCGATGAAGCACATTTTACTGTGAGATTAGATATAGTGGTTAGTGATCAGTTCTTTGGGTGGATATTAGCTTTGGGGGATGGCGCAAAGGTTTTGGGACCGAATGATGTAGTAGAACGGATGAAAGAAGTAGTAAAAAAAGCATATGAGAGATATTGGTAGATAAACAAGAACAGTTGTTTGTGGTTTTTATTGGACACTTAAAAATTTACAATTGGAATCAAGATAAAGAAAAACTTATTTTGGTTTCAATTTTTTGTTTCGTGAAAAAGGGTGGATGAACATTATGAAGGAACAAGCAACTAGAGAAAGTGAGGTATGATTATGGCAATGTACGATTGGAATGGCAACGGAAATAAAAATGATATGGCAGATAATTATATTGAGTATCAGATTTATAAGGATTGTACAAGGAATAACAGTACGCCAAGAAGATTGCACATAGTTATCGAGAGAAACATAATACTTTAGCAGAGATAGAAAATGGTGTTTGGGGGGGCTGAACTCCAGAGGGTAATACAAGATGAAAAGAACGAAATTAACATGGATGTGTATATGTATGTTTGCGATAAATGTAAGCGGATAGAGGTATGTCCATCGTTAGCATACAGAACTTGTAATAAAAAGCTAAAGGCAACTAAGTTCGAAAGCCCTAAATTGATTTTGGAAGAAATAAGAAGACATAAAAGAGGAGACGATTCTGAATGGGTGAAATATCATCATATATGTAATGAATGTGGTGAGGAGATGAAAGAAATTCATAATCCAGTAGTAGAAGGTCCGATAATGTGTCTTAAATGTAATGGAGAATTAACTGCTGAATGGACAGGAATTTCATAAGGTTTATAAGAAAAAGATATGATATTATTCAGAAAATTTCCTATGCATTTGAAACGTGACTTTGAGGTATGCATAATATGTGATATACTTATTATGGCTGTTTTATTCTTGTAAATATTATAAATACTACATCAGAAATAACAGATTTGGCTACGTATGCTGGAAACATAGATTACGGAGAAATTAATAAATAATTTGGTAGAAATTGACTCATTACCAATTAAGTTTGTTTTCAGAGATTCTGCTTTTAAAGGTGATATCGGACTTTCGCGGCCGCACGGAGAATGATAGATATTGGTATGGTATGAAGCAACTAGATTTCCTGCGAAATGCTAAGATAAAACGTAACTTGTAAGTAATTCTTACAAGTTCAAATGATTGTATGAGGAAGAGATTACAGAGGTTCTTGGAGCAGATGCTCTTGTAGAGACATTCACGGGTGGAGCTAATAGAAGGGTAGTGCACCCTTCTTATCAGGCATGGTCGTATGCACAGTTGATTAGAGATTATAATGCAACCGTTCAGGATAGAAAAGTAAAGCTTTCTCCATGTGCATGTTTACACAATTACATTCGACATGAATCAGATCCACTAGATGCTGAGCAGTATAGAGATTATTATTTAGAAGCTCCAGCTTATACTAAAGGACAGTTGCCTGAACTTCGTGAATTCATAAAGAAGTCTATATGTAAGTGATATTTCGATAAATGAAGTAGGATGCATTCATACATCTCAAGGTTTAGAATTTGATTATGTCGGTGTAATTATTGGTGATGATATTCGTTTCGAAAATGGTCAAGTGGTAACTGATTTTACAAAGAGAGCTAAAACAGATCAATCATTAAAGGAAATAAAAAAATTATATAAAGAAAATCCGGATGAGGCGATAAAACGTGCAGATGAGATAATAAAAAATACCTATAGGACTCTTATGACGAGGGGAATGAAAGGTTGTTATATTTATTGCACCGATGCGGGAATGAAAGAATATTTAAAACATAGATTGGAGCACAAAAAATGAATCAACAAACAATCAATAGAATAAGAAAATTCACCGAGGATAGAGACTGGGATCAGTTTCATTCTCCTGCTAATCTAGCGAAGTCAATTGTCATTGAGGCAGCAGAGCTTTTGGAATGTTTTCAGTGGAGCGATGATAAATATGATTTGCAGCACATCAAAGAAGAATTGGCTGATGTGATGGTGTATAGTCAGAATCTCTTGGATAAGCTTGGACTTGATGCAGATGAAATCATAAATATGAAAATGGACCAGAATGAAGCGAAGTATCCAGTGGAAAAGGCGAAAGGAAAAGCGGATAAATATGACCAGCTTTAAAAAAGAGGAACAGATTATGTCAGAGAGGATTATGGTGATAGAGGACGACTCTATAATTTGTGAAGAATTACAGACATTATTAGTAGCAGACCGATATGAAGTTAAAACAATTTCTGATTTTCATAATGTTGTAGGAGAAACATTAGCATTTGAACCACATCTCATATTATTGGACATTAATTTACCGTATGAGGATGGGTTTAGTATATGTACCAAATTACGTTCCAAGACAATTGCTCCTATTATTTTCCTGACAAGCAGGAATACAGATATGGATGAATTGAACAGCATATTGTTGGGGGGAGATGCATTTATTACGAAACCTTATCATACAGCAATATTACACGCTAAGATTAATTCTTTGCTAAAACGTGCTTATCCGAATGGAAGAGTAGACTGTATGGAATGCTATGGGGTAAGGTTGCATTTGGAAAGTGGATGTTTGGAATACGAAGGAAAGAAAATTGATTTAACTAAGAATGAGCAGAAGATATTGTATTATCTTATGAAACATGTGGGAAGAATCTGTGCCAGAGCAGATATAATTGAATTTTTATGGGATAATCAGTTATATGTGGATGATAATACATTGAGTGTTAATATAACTAGACTCAGAGAGAAGCTTTTAGAGATTGGAGTGACAGACTTTATTAAGACAAAGCATAGACAGGGGTATCTTGTATGAGATTTTTGCATTATATAAAAGATAGAATACCATTGCTTGTATGGTGCACATTGTCGATGATTATGTTGGCACTATTTTTGATAGCTGCGGGAAACAGCTTTGATACGGTCTGCGTAGTGCTATGTTTTGAGAGTATGGTTATAGCAATATACATATGTATTTCTTTTATCAGACGATATAGATATCTGAACTCGCTCTTGCAACTTTCGGATAGTTTAGAAGAAAAATATTTGATTTCAGAGGTAATGGAAAAACCGGTACATGCAGAGGATGAAGTGTTTTATCGTTTACTGAAGAAAGCAGATAAGTCTATGCTTGAAAAGATTGCAGAAATCAGAGAAGAAAAGAAGGAATACAGAGAATATATCGAACAATGGGTACATGAGGCTAAGACGCCGATCACAGCGATGCAGCTTATGTGCCAAAATCATAAGGATAGGATACCAAAGGGCTTTATGCTGGAACTGGAAAAATTAAATCATTATGTGGAGCAAACATTGTATTTTGCAAGAAGCGAAGAAACATATAAGGATTACCTTGTTCGTGAAATAAAGTTAGAAGATGTGGTACATCAGGCGATTTTGGAGAATAGGCAGTTACTGATGCAGAATGAGGTTCAGATAGAGGTTCAAGCTAGTGAATTAACTGCATATACAGATGAAAAGTGGATTGTATTTATATTGAATCAGTTATTTCAAAATGCAGTGAAATACAAAAAGGACAAACTGGTTATAAAAATAGAAATTCAGCAACAGGAAGACAAAACGGTTATTTCTGTTATAGATAATGGATTAGGTATTTCAAAAGAAGATCTTCCACGCATTTTTGAAAAAGGCTTTACCGGACAAAATGGAAGAAAAGGAAAGCGAGCAACAGGAATGGGACTGTATCTGTGCAAACGCTTATGCGAACGATTACAGGTTGGGATTGATGCATGTTCCGATGGCATAAATGGAACTACTTTTCGTTTGATATTTTATCGTAATCGCCTTATGGAGATTAGATAATTATTACTATTCTTACAAAAATGTAAGAACTTCGTAAGGAAAAGTGATACATTGAAGAAAATCCTTTTCGTATAATGTATGGGAAAGGTAGGGTGATGACAGCATGGATAAGCTATTGAAGCTAAAAGCCATTCAGAAGTATTACGGAAATAGAGGAACAGTAACAAAAGCAATTGATGATATTAGTTTTGATGTTGATGAAGGAGAATTCGTTGGCATCATGGGTGCTTCCGGTTCTGGAAAAACAACATTATTAAACTGTATTGCGACCATTGACCAGGTAAGTGCCGGTCATATTTTTTTGGATGGAATGGATATTACAGAGCAAAAAGAGAAAAATCTTGCAGCATTTCGCAGACAAAAATTGGGTTTTATATTTCAGGATTATAATCTGTTAGATACTTTGACTTTAGGCGAGAATATAGCAATGGCACAAACCATTAACAAAGTTCCGGCGAATCAAATAGAGCAGAATGTGTGTGAGATTGCAAATAAGCTGAATATTGCGGATATCTTGAATAAATATCCTTATGAGGTCTCAGGTGGTCAGAAGCAACGATGTGCATGTGCAAGAGCGATAATCAATCAGCCAAGGCTAATTCTTGCAGACGAGCCAACAGGAGCATTGGATAGTCATTCTTCACAAATTCTGTTAGAGACAATGCGGGATATGAATGAACAACTAGGGGCTACGCTTTTAGTTGTTACGCATGATGCATTTACAGCAAGCTATGCGAAAAGAATTCTCTTTTTGAAGGATGGAAGAATCTTTACAGAACTTCATAGAGGAGATATGACAAGAAAGCAATTCTTTGGAAAAATATTGGATGTATTGTCTATGCTTGGAGGTGACTTGACTGATGTATGTTAAGCTGATTTTAAGAAATGCAGTACGCTCCATCAAAGATTACCTGGTATATATCGTGACAATGACGTTGTGTGTTGCCATGTTTTATGCATTTATGTCGATTACAAGTCGCTATTATAATCCTGATGTGGGAGTTCAGTTTGATTTGACATTGCTAATAGGTTTATTAAAGGTTGCAGTGCTAGGGATTACTTGTCTTATTATCTTTTTGGTAAATTATGTGAATCGATTTATGATACAGCGAAGACAACGCGAGTTCGCATTACAAACAATTATGGGAATGGAACGTAAGACAACGGCAGGTATATTTTTTGCGGAAACCTTGTGTATGGGCATATTTTCATTGGTGATTGGAATTATACTGGGTGGGTTATTGTCGCAGTTTATTACAGCGATGTTATTGTCTGCTTTTGGTAAGCCGTATAAGATGAGTTGGATGCTTTTTCCAGACACGATTGGACTGACTACGCTGTTTTTTATTCTTTGCTTTAGTATTATCGGAATCTGGAATATTTGGTTTATTAAGAAAATACCAATTGTAGATATGCTGACAACATCAAAGAAAAACGAAACAGACATCCGTAAAAATAAGTGGATGGTATGTACGGTTATATTGTATCTATTACTACTAGTGCGCATTATTGGTACGGTATGGGGCAAGTTATCAAGGTTATATGATGCCGGACAGCCATTCCCGGTAAAGATTATGGTGATTGGAAATATGTTGGCACCGATTATTGCAATATTGGTTGCAGTAATATATGGTATCGTGCGCAATAAACGGATGAAATTGCAAAATCTGGTAAAGATTCTTTGGGTTACAGTAATCCCTCTTATGGGATTTTTGGTATTGATTCCGCGGTATAAGATAGAATATATATTGCCAATGGGAGCTAATGAAGTAACGCAGTATATGTTATATATGGTAGGAGAAGTTGCCTTTTGGATTTTTGCAACCGTATATTTAGTAGTATGCCTGATTAGTAGCAGAAAAGAAAAAGGAGCAAATAAATACATAGGAGACAACTTATTTTTTTACGGGCAGATTCTTTCACGTCTGCAAACAGCAATGAAAAGTATGATTATCATAAGTCTGACACTTACCTTCTCGGTGAGTCTGTTTATGGTTGAACCTATTATGACAGGGATTATAAAGGGTTATCTGAATATGCGTGCAGTATTCGATGTACAGATTAGTTCATACTACGAAGATGTGCAGAAAACAGAAGGATTGCCAAGAGAAGACTATGCATGGGTAATTGACTATTTGCAGGAACATCAGGTAGAGATCGAGAAAGATTGTCTGGTTTCTGTATATTTTCTAAATCGTGATGAATTCTACAATCAGAAAAATTATGCTTTACCAAGCACTGCCATTTCCATTTCTGATTATAATAGGCTCTGTTCTATGCGTGGTATGGAGGAAATTACATTAGGAGAGGGAGAATTTTTGACACAATGGAATGTTACCGAAACACAGGAAACCGTACAGAGTGTTTTAGCTGAAAACAAAGAGATTTCTACGGATGCAGGGATGTTTAAGCTGGCTGAAAATGGAGTAGTTTATGCAGATATCGGTGAACAGATTTATAATAGTTATGTATTTATGATATACGTATTGCCTGACGAAGCGTGTGAACAATTGTTAGAGGCAGGAAAATGTCGTTTTTTGAATACGAGAGATCCTATTCCATATGAAGTAGCAATTAATCTCCAAAATTCTTTTGAAGAGATATATGATGTAGCGGAAGGCGGTGTAAATTGTTTCCTAAGAACAAGAAGTGAACAGATTAGTCAATCTATGTCAGGTTATTTTGTTGCAAAAATAAGTATGATATATGGAGCAATTATTTTAATGATTAGTTGTTTTACGATTCTTGCCTTGCAACAGTTATCAGAAGCGCATCAGTTCGGATATCGTTACGGCGTATTACGAAAGCTTGGTGTGGAAGAATCCCGAGTAAACAGTTTGGTACGAAAGCAGATTGCTTTCTGGTTTGGAATCCCGCTTGTAGTGGCATTTTTTGCAACAAGTCTTATAGTAGGCTATGTCATATTGGCAAATGAAATGCAAATTCGGGCATATATAGGCAATGTGACATTATTTATACAGTTAGTGAGCGCGTTTGTAATACTGTTGGTGTTGTTAATATGTTATTTTACTTCAACGTGGTTGCTTTTTAAGCGTTCCATCGAGCATGAATAATAGCTTTGAGGAAACAATGTCATAGGGAACTGAACGGAAAAAGTTCGTTGCGATATTGACTAGGGGTCATACTAGTTTTTTTCTTGAGGCAGATGCAGGAATTGGGACTAGATATCTATATCCCGTCTGACGATAAAGAAACTGCAAAACCTGCTATTATATGGGCTCGTGGAGAAGGTTATACCAAAGGTGACAAAGCAAGTGAAGCGGAATTGATAAAGTGACAAAATAGGAATACGGGCAGAATCTAGAGGAAAACTTTGAGGATTTTGTGAAAAGTGGCAGTTACTGCCCTAATCCTACAAGAAGAGTCTATATACCCAAAGAGGCAAATCATAGAAGTGATACAGTATCGTAAAACGAATTATGTGGTGGAAGCCAATATCAGAGGCTTCTTTGATAACGTAGACCATAATTGGCTGATGAAGATATTAGAGCTTGGAAGGTTTTCCAGGAAGAACAGGGAAAGGAAACCCGAAAACCAAGATGGCGTGTGAAAAGCATACCATTCCAACAAGACCAATAGATGAAACAAGGGAGAACGTCCACTGAAAACAGTTTCCTTGAAGTAAGAAGAAGGTTAGTAAAATCCAAAAACAAACAGGAGGTGCAGAAATGAATAAAGAAGCATTGTTATTAATTGATATCCAAAATATATATTTCACGCCGGGAACTATGCTTTTACACAAACCGGAAGATGCTGCAAAGAGAGCGGCTATTTTATTACAAAAATTCAGAACAGAAGGAAAGAATGTAATTCATGTACAACATAATTTTGCAAAATTATCTGAATTTTATAGAATGGTGAAACCGTTGGAGGGTGAAAAAGTTATACATAAGGAATATCCAAGTTCTTTTCTTAGAACAGATTTACATGAATACTTGCAGGAGAAAGGTATAAAAAATTTAGTTGTTGCAGGTATGATGTCACATATGTGTGTTGATACAACTGTTAGAGCATGTCAGGATTACGGTTATGAAGTGATAGTGATTGAGGATGCTTGTACCACAAAAGCGTTAAAGTTCGGTGAGGAAAAGATAGATGCAGAAACTGTACATGCGGTGTATATGGCATCATTGAATAATATGTTTGCAAAGGTTATGAAGTTGGAGGACTATTTATGAAGATAAGGGATTACTACATATGTATTACACCACGAAATAGAAAAATGAAAGGGGTATGTTGTTTTTGCTTCTGAAAACATCATACAAGGAGAATATGAAGAAATTAGAGGTATCAAAACATGGATTTTATGGCATATTCCATAAAGCTTACAACGAAAAAGATAATGAAAAAGTAGTTATTGTGTTGGGGGGAAGTGAGGGGAATGAAAAAATTCCTATGGAAATAGGTAGGATGTTTGCTGAAAATGGTATATCAGCATTGGGAATGTGTTATTGGAACGTGGAAGGATTACCTAGTTCTATTGTAAGAGTTCCATTGGAACCGTTTGAGCATGCAATTGAATGGTTAAAAAAAGAAGGATATAAAAAGATATACATATATGGAATATCAAAAGGAGCAGAATTAGCATTATTGTGTGCATCTTTGATGCCTAACATAATCGGTGTCATTGCGATATCACCATCACATTGTGTCTGGGGTGGTATAAATGGGAACGGAAGTATGTTTGCTAAATCGTTTACGGAATACTCTGAATTTACATGGAAAGGAAAAGATATTCCATGTATAAAAGTGAAAACAAAGTATTTCAAATTATTTTTGAATTTGATAAAAGAACAACAAATTAATATGTGCTATTTATATGAGAATGCATTAAAAAATTTTGATGAAGCAGCTGCAATTCGAGTAGAGGACATCAAAGGAGACATTCTGTTTATTTATCCAAAGGAAGATACTATGTGGCCAAGCAAAGTGTCTGTTAATTATATGATGGAACGATTAAGAAAAAAGCATTTTACTTATCAAGTTCAATCGATAGAATACGAAAGAGCGAGTCATATTCTGGTTCCGTTGAATCCTTCTAAATTGAAGATGTTCAAGGTGGAACGGAGATATTCTGATGATTGTAAAAAAAATCGTCAGGAGGCATTTGAAAAATC
>JAFSCH010000051.1 GCA_017436865.1 Lachnospiraceae bacterium | reverse complement strand
ATGATTTATTTGATGATGAAGCTGGTGTAGAAGGCTTCTACATCTTCTAATTTCACATCGTTTACTTGTTGTGCCCTCTTTTCAGCGGGCTATTTTCATATCAAGAATTCTCCGAAGGAGAACTTTCCTATAAAGTAAAAATAGTGCGTGCCAGCGCACGCACTTTGGCAAGAATTTCTCACGAAATTCTTGTCTAACTACCACTACGCTACAGCACTTTCCTATAAAGTAAAAATAAGCCAGTCTTATAACCTATTGTTCCAAGACTGACTTTTTTCTATTATTCTTTTCTATTTCTTCGCTTTTTCCAACATCTTTTTAATATATTTTCCCGTATAGGACTTCTTCACTGTAGTAATCTGCTCCGGTGTTCCCTCTGCGATGACAGTTCCACCACCATCTCCACCTTCTGGTCCAATGTCTATAATGTAATCTGCGGTCTTAATCACATCCAGATTATGCTCAATTACTACAACGGTGTTTCCACCTTCTGCCAATCTCTGCAAAATTTCCACTAGCTTATGCACATCGGCAAAATGAAGTCCCGTTGTTGGCTCATCTAAAATATAAATAGTCTTACCAGTACTGCGACGACTAAGCTCTGTAGCAAGCTTGATTCGCTGCGCTTCTCCACCAGATAATGTAGTGGAAGGCTGTCCTAACTTAATATAAGAAAGACCTACATCATATAACGTCTCCATTTTTCTCTTTATCGATGGAACCTTATCAAAGAACGTACATGCCTCCTCTACCGTCATATCCAAAACATCATAAATACTCTTTCCTTTGTATTTTACATCTAATGTTTCACGATTATACCGCTTACCCTGACATACCTCACAAGGCACATATACATCCGGAAGGAAATGCATCTCTATCTTAATAATTCCATCACCGGAGCAGGCTTCACATCGTCCACCCTTTACATTAAAGCTGAAACGTCCTTTGGTATATCCTTTTGCTTTCGCATCTACTGTCGATGCAAACAAATCTCGAATCTGATCAAACACGCCTGTATAAGTCGCAGGATTAGAACGAGGCGTTCTACCAATCGGAGACTGATCAATGTCAATTACTTTATCTAAATATTCAATACCATCAATCCCTTTATGCTTGCCCGGAATCGTTCTGGCTCGATTTAAACTCTTTGCCAAATGCTTGTATAAAATCTCATTTACCAAAGAAGATTTACCAGAACCTGACACGCCTGTCACACATGTAAATACACCTAGTGGAAACTTTACATCAATATTTTTCAGGTTATTCTCTGCTGCACCACGAACCGTAAGCCAGCCAGTCGGCTCTCTTCTCTTATCCGGTATCGGAATCTGAATCTTTCCACTTAAATATTGTCCCGTTATAGACTCCGGCACCTGCATAATCTCTTCTGCCGTCCCCTGCGCAACTACTTGTCCACCATGTTCGCCTGCACCAGGACCGATATCCACAATATGATCTGCTGCCAACATAGTATCCTCATCATGCTCTACTACCAGTAAAGTATTACCAAGCTCTTGAAGATTTCTCAATGCCCCTAATAACTTATCGTTATCTCGCTGATGTAATCCAATACTTGGCTCATCCAAAATGTAACAGACACCGACCAGTCCAGAACCAATCTGTGTCGCAAGACGAATTCTCTGAGCCTCCCCACCGGAAAGTGAAGCTGTTCCTCTGGAAAGACATAAATACTCTAGTCCAACTTCTCGTAAAAATCCAACTCTTGCTTTTATTTCTTTTAAAATACGCTTACCAATTAACTGCTGCTGTTCGGTAAGTTCCATGGTATCTAAAAATTCAAATAATTTTCCTATCGACAAAGATGTAATCTCATGAATATTCTTACCACATACGGTAACTGCAAGAGAACTCTTCTTTAATCGTCTTCCACCACACTCTTTACAAGGTGTTATTCGCATAAAAGTCTCATATTCTGCCTTCATCACTTCAGATGAAGTTTCACGATACTTTCGTTCTACATTCTTAATCAAACCCTCAAAAGCAACCGGATATCTTCCTTCTCCGCGTTGTCCCTTGTAATATACAATAACTTCTTTTCCATCCGTTCCATAAAGTAGAACCTTTTGAACCTCTTCGCTATACTGTTCAAAAGGAGTATCTAAATCAAATTTATATTCTGTACACAGCGCTTGCAAAATAGCATTGGTAAAACTATTCTTATCTGTGCAGGATTGCCAGCCCATTACAGTAATCGCCCCTTGATTAATGCTAAGACTTTTATCCGGAATCATCAAATCCACATCAAATTCCATCTTATAGCCAAGTCCGAAGCAAGTCGGGCAGGCACCAAACGGATTATTGAAAGAAAAGCTTCTAGGCTCTACCTCTTCAATGCTGATACCACAATCTGGGCATGAAAAACTATCCGAGAAATTCATTGGTTCCTGACCGATAACATCTACAATCAACAACCCATCCGAAAGCTTCATAACATTCTCTATGGAATCCGTTAATCGTCTCTCGATACCTTCTTTTACCACAAGTCTATCTACAATAATTTCAATATTATGTTTAATATTTTTATCTAGCTTAATCTCCTCTGTCACATCATAAAGGCTTCCATCGATACGCACTCTGACATAGCCTGCCTTTTTGGCACGGTCTAAGACCTTTGCATGCTCACCCTTACGTCCTCTGACAACCGGTGCAAGAAGCTGTAGCTTTGTTCCCTGCTCCAACTCCATAATATGATCCACCATCTGGTCAATCGTCTGTCTCTTAATCTCTCTTCCACACTTAGGGCAATGAGGAATACCAATTCTCGCATACAACAATCGAAAATAATCATAAATCTCCGTAACCGTTCCAACCGTAGAACGTGGATTCCTGTTTGTAGACTTTTGATCAATAGATATTGCCGGAGACAATCCCTCGATACTTTCAACATTCGGTTTTTCCATCTGTCCCAAAAACATTCTTGCATAGGAAGAAAGCGATTCCATATACCTTCTCTGCCCTTCTGCATAAATAGTATCAAAAGCAAGAGAGGATTTTCCAGAACCTGACAATCCTGTTAGAACCACAAACTTATTTCTAGGAATATTCAGATTAATATTTTTCAAATTATGTTCATTTGCTCCACGAATCTTGATTACTTCTCCCTTAGGAAGCATCTTTAACTGATTTGCATCCATTTTCATTCTCCTCATTTAACGGCATACTTTCTTACGGTCAGTGCCGTAAATGCACTAACCTATAACGTAATTATTATACATTTTCTCACGGAATCCGCAGTAATTGCGTATTCCTGCCGAATAGTTCCCTTATAACTTTACTATAACCGTAATTTACGACATACCACCCGTCATTTCATTTAACATCTTCTTTAATTCCGTCATCTTATCACGAAGTTCAACTGCTGCCTCAAAATTTAGGTCTGCTGCCGCTTTCTTCATCTTCTTCTCTACAGAAGCAATCAGCTTCTTAAGCTCCTTCTCATTCATAGACTCTGGATCTTTTTCAAATACCTGCTCTTCCTTGGCAATTTCTTTTGAAATACGAATCAAATCTCTGACAGCCTTCTTAATCGTCTGCGGCGTAATACCATGCTCTTCATTATACTTCTGCTGAATCGCGCGCCTTCTAGCTGTTTCATCTAGCGTAACCTGAATGGAATCCGTAATGGTATCTGCATACATCACAACATGCCCCTGCGCATTTCTCGCTGCACGACCTACCGTCTGAATAAGGGAAGTTGCTGAACGCAGGAACCCTTCCTTATCTGCATCTAATATTGCAACCAAGGAAATCTCTGGAATATCTAGTCCTTCTCGTAATAGATTAATACCAACTAGTACATCAAATACATCCAGTCGCATATCTCGAATAATCTGCGCACGTTCCAACGTATCAATATCCGAATGAAGGTACTTTACTCGAATACCAATCTCACTCATATACCTTGTTAAGTCTTCCGCCATACGCTTTGTCAACGTTGTAACCAATACCTTATTATGCTCCGCTGTTTCCTTCTTTATCTTGGAAATCAGATCATCAATCTGCCCTTCCACAGGATGAATCTCAATCTCAGGATCAAGCAATCCTGTCGGTCTTATAATCTGTTCTGCTCGGAACAGCTCATGCTCCTCTTCATATACATTTGGTGTAGCAGAAACAAAAAGCATCTGATCTATCTTCTGCTCAAACTCATCAAACTGCAAAGGTCTGTTATCCAGTGCCGATGGCAGACGGAAACCATAATCAACTAACGTCGTCTTTCTGGATCTGTCACCAGCATACATACCACGCACTTGAGGAATCGTAATATGAGACTCATCTACAATAATCAAAAAATCATCTTTAAAGAAATCAAGTAGACAATACGGCGGCTCCCCTTCTTCTGTTCCATTCAGATGTCTGGAATAATTCTCAATACCGGAACAAAATCCTGTTTCTCGAAGCATTTCAATATCAAAGTTGGTTCTCTCCGAAATTCTCTGCGCCTCTAATAATTTATCTTCACTCTTAAAATACTGAACTCTCTCTTTTAACTCTTCTTCAATATTCTGACATGCTACTTTTATTCTTTCCGGAGCAACTACATAGTGAGAAGCCGGGAATATTGTTACATGCTCTAAGCTTGCATGTGTTCTCTGTGTCACAGGGTCTATCTCTGTAATCCTATCAATCTCATCACCAAAAAACTCTACACGTACCAGAAACTCTCCACCTTGTGCAGGATGAATATCTAAAATATCTCCATGTACTCGAAATCGTCCTCTATCAAGATCCATATCATTTCTGTCATACTGCATCTCGATTAACGTACGAATCACATCATCTCTGTCCTTTATCATCCCCGGGCGCAAAGATAACATCATTCCCTGATACTCATCAGGACTACCAAGACCATAGATACAAGACACACTGGCTACAACAATAACATCTTTTCTCTCTGTCAAAGAAGCCGTCGCAGAAAGTCTTAACTTATCTATCTCTTCATTTACTGCTGAATCCTTTGCAATATAAGTATCCGAAGAAGGGATATATGCCTCTGGCTGATAATAATCATAATAAGACACAAAATACTCTACAGCATTTTCAGGAAAAAATTCCTTCATCTCTCCATAAAGCTGTCCTGCCAAAGTCTTATTATGTGCAATAATTAAGGTAGGCTTATTCAAAGCCTGAATAATATTAGCCATGGTAAAGGTCTTACCAGAACCTGTAACACCAAGTAAAGTCTGAAACTGATTCCCTTCCTGAAACCCTTTCACAAGCTTTTCAATCGCCTGTGGCTGGTCACCGGTTGGGGCATATTCACTATGCAATTTAAAATCCATAGCCGCAATTCACCTCCAAAGTAATAAAAAAAGAAAAGACGTCAAAACTATCTATACATCGTTTTACAGTATATCATAAAACACATAATAAGTACAGATTTTTATGAACGCATGTTCTATTATTTTTGTAACCCATTATCTATTTTGCACAATTTTTTTCGTTAAATTCAGTAAACATAAAATATATTATGGAAATTAACAGAATAATGTATTAAAATATCAAAAAGAGTATTTGTAAAAGGAGGAAACTATATGAAAAGAAATGTCATCGTTGGTCAGTCAGGCGGTCCTACAGCCGCAATCAATTCCAGTCTTGCAGGTGTTTATCGAACCGCTATAGACCGTGGCGCGAATAAGGTATATGGTATGTTACACGGTATTCAGGGATTATTAGAAGAAAATTATATCGATCTGTCAGATCACATCCGAACAGAGTTAGATGTAGAACTGCTTAAAAGAACTCCTGCTGCTTTCCTTGGTTCCTGTCGTTATAAACTCCCGGGAATCCATGAGGATAAAGAAGTCTATGAAAAGATTTTCTCCATTTTAGACAAACTTGATATCGAAGCCTTTATCTATATCGGCGGAAATGATTCTATGGACACGATCAAAAAATTGTCTGATTATGCTATTCTTACCGGACACACAACACGTTTCATCGGCTGTCCGAAAACCATAGACAATGATCTTGCTTTAACAGATCATACCCCGGGATTTGGAAGCGCAGCTAAATATATTGGTACTTCCATGAAGGAAATTATCCGTGACGGTTTCTGCCTGGAATATCCTAAGGGACTAGTTACCATTGTAGAAATCATGGGACGTAATGCCGGTTGGTTAACAGGTGCCGCAGCTCTTTCCAAAGGTGAAGATTGCGAAGGACCTGACTTAATCTATCTCCCGGAACTTACCTTTGATATTGACAACTTTAAGAGCCGGGTAGAGAAACTGCTCAAGAAAAAAACATCCGTTGTTGTAGCTGTTTCTGAAGGTATTCGTACCGCAGACGGAAATTATGTATGTGAACTTGGAAAAGACATTAACTTTGTAGATTCCTTTGGTCACAAACAACTTTCCGGTACCGCCGCTTTCCTTGCAAGCTATATTGCAGGTGAATTAGGTTGTAAGACAAGAGCCATTGAATTCAGCACCTTACAACGTGCTGCTTCACACCTGAGTTCACGTGTCGATATCTTAGAGGCATATCAGGTAGGTGGTGCCGCTGTAAAAGCTGCTGACGAAGGCGATTCCGGTCAAATGGTCGTATTACAGAGAATCTCAGATGATCCATATCAGTGCGGAACCGCTGTAAAGGATGTTCACAAAATTGCCAATGACGAGAAATGCGTTCCAAGAGAATGGATAAATGCAGATGGCACATACGTTACCGATGCATTTATTACCTATGTTGAACCTTTAATCCAAGGCGATGTTTCCCCTGTCATGGTAGATGGTATTCCAAGACATCTTTACACACCAAAAGAACTTTATCGAAAATAAGACAAATGGGGTTGCATTTTGCAACCCCATTTCTATACTTTACTATGTTAACTTTTCTAGATAAAACAAATTACTTACAAAATCTCTATTTGCCGGACAAATTCGGATTCCACAGTTCATTAGCACATCCGATGAATATTGCTTTTCATTCATGCGGTATACACATTCTGTTTCTAATGGTGTTACTCTACCAACAGCATGATTCGGGCAGACACTGACATGTGCTCCTATACAGGATAATGGATACAGCAATGCTGTTCCTTCCTGAATCGCCAGTCGCTCTATTGCATCCGTGTCATCAGAACACCATATCTGTGGACTATAGTATAACATACCCGGATCAAAACGCGCCCCTCCACCAGAACAATTTTCAAGAAGCAAATCAGGAAATTCTGTAATTAATTTTTCTTGTAGCTGATATACTCCCAGAACATATCTATGGAAGAGTTCTCCTTGTCTGTCTGAAGATAACCCTATACTTCCAATGGTAGTAAGCTGTCGGTTCATATCCCATTTCAAATAAGATATTTCAGCACTTCGAAGAACTCGAGCAATTTGTTCATATACATAATCTACAATTTCCCGTCTCGACAAATCCAGCACATACTGCGCCCTACTTTGCGTTATATCTCTTCCAGGAATCTGTATTGCCCAATCAGGATGGTTTCGATACAAATCTGAATCCGGTGATATCATCTCCGGTTCCACCCATATACCAAATTTTAATCCCATTGCTTTTAATTCCTGTGATAATTTATGTAAACCACCTGGAATCTTTTCAAGATTTACATTCCAATCTCCTAGAGAGCTGTCATCTTTATTTCTTTTGCCAAACCATCCATCATCAAGCACAAACATCTCAATTCCTAATTTAGCAGCCTGTTTGGCTATTTCCAACAATTTATTTTCATCAAAGTTAAAATAAGTAGCTTCCCAATTATTAATCAGAATCGCATATGTCGTATTTTCCGTACTTAGCAAAAATACTTTTTCTATTTCATCATATACAATAGCCACTTTTTTCCTCCTACTACTCTACTATTTACTTACAAACTCTGCATATTCCTGCATCTGAGCGCCGTGTAATTGCGTAAGTTCATCAATAACTTGCTCAAGTCCTGCTGCTTCCAAATCCGCGATATAGGTATCCCATTCATCTAATGATCTATTTCCATTAATCACACTCCATGAATACTCTTTTACAATATCACCAATGTCTGTTCTCAGTTCATCTAATGTGGTAGGAACTTCTAAACCAAGATTATCCAACCAGTCCTGTCGAATCCATAATGTTTCACATGCCGGCTCTGCCACATCACCAGGAATACGGTAAACGGCACCATCATCACTTGCTGCATAGAATAACACACCAGGATCAATACTATTGTAGTAATCTCTCATCACAGTATATTTTTCCATGTATGGTGACACATCTACCAATAGCCCCGCATCTACCCACTGTGCAAAATCTGCTTCCATGTTCCACCACTAGATGATATCCGGTCTTTGTGTTTCATCTCCCATAAGCAATGATATCTTTGCTGTTCCATCAGACCATCCCGGAAGAGCAATCACTTCTATATCCAGATTATATCTCTCTTCCATCCATTTTTCTGTTTCACTATCAGGTGTTGTGTATCCCTGCATTGTCACAATTGCAAGCTTTAACGTTTCTTCCTGATTCAGCACATCGATAGGTTCATCTGATACTTGTTCTTCTACAGTTTCTTTCTTTTCTGCATTATCCGTTGCTACACTCGCTGATTCATGATTACCACATCCTGATAACATACTCATTAGGGTAACTCCTATTAACATACTCGAAATCATCTTTCTCTTCATAAAATATGCCTCCTCGTTTCTTAACCTTTTACTCCACCAATCATTACTCCTTTCATTTTCTTTTTCGCACGCGTGCATATTAGTGCTTTGCACGATAATTAAACTATATTTTGATACAATTTGTCAATCAAAATCGTGCATTTATCCCTCTTTTCAGCAGTTCACACATTTATTCTTGGTGTAAATGCACGATTTTGCACTTATTTTTGTTTTATTTTCACAAAACAAAAAAGACATGATAAATTTATCATTTATCACATCTTTTCATCATCATTCTTATATTTTACAAGAGGATCTACGTATTTTCACTTTACCTTCTACTACTATTTTCTCATACGGCGCATCCGGATTCTGCATTCTCCACAAAAAAACCTGCACCATCCTGCGCCCTAACCATCTTGCATTTACATGTACCGTTGTAAAAAATGGATCCAACCTATCACTCTCATCATCATCAAAACCTGTAACAGCCACATCTTCAGGTACTCTTAAGCCCATTTTACGCAATGCTAACGTAAGATATTGTGCTATCTGATCGTTACCACACACCACTGCTTCCGGCATCGCTCCAACACTCTCCACCAATGCGTCAAAAGTACTCTGGAAATAAAAATCGGTATCCCTCATATCAGGCTCAATCAAATTTTCATCTGCTTGTAAGCCTGCTTCCCTCATAGCATACAAATATCCTATATATCTGTCATGCATAGATTCATAACTACTACTATGCTCATTCAAAAAGCCAATTCTAGTCATTCCCTGTTCTATCAAATGTCTCGTAAGACAAGATACTGATCTAACGCCCTCACTTCTTACAATATCCCCCAATGCTTCCTTTCGTGAATCTTGATAGCCATCCAGAATAAAAATCGGATATCCACTATCCTTTATCTTCTTTAGATATTCCCATCGAAGTAATTTCACACAAAAAACAGCATCTATCTTTTCATCTAATCCCAGAGGAAAACGTCCACTTTCCTCTTCTTCATCCGATATAACAGCAACATGAGTCTGACAATGATTTTTACTAGCCTCTTCTGATATTCCATTAATAACTTTATCCCAATAAACAGCACCTTCCGGTTTTCGCAATATCATAATATGATATCCGTTCCCCACCGGTACTGCTACTTTCTCCTTTATAGGCGCATCATCGATATACCCTATTCTAGCTGCATAACGTAACACCATCTCCTGAGTCTGCACAGAAACCAAATCACTTCTTTTCAAAGCCAATGACACCGTATTTCTGGAAAGTCCCAGCTCCTTTGCCATATTTTGAATTGTTATTTTTGCCATCCTTCAACATCCTCTCCAACCATTTTCATTGACCTATAATAAAATTCTAGCCAACAATGCAAAAAAATGCAAGAATACTTCTTAAATTCTTGCATCTTTTTGACTTTATTAATATATCAACGCATCAAAGTACCATATACTAACTATGAATTATAACAACCTTAAAATTTTCTTATCCTGTTCTTTTTTCTTATTCAGCATAGCAATCTTTACATCCTGCAAAGTCTCTTCCTTTCGAAGCTCCGATACTGCTTTGCCCATTTCCAAGTCCTCGATACGGCTCTGTGCTGCTGTCATATTTTCATAAGCGATTTGATTTGCACGTTCCCTTGCCTCTAAACCATTTGCTGCTGCACCAAGCTTACTTCTATCACTACTCACTTTCTCCATCGCCTTAGTCACAGCATCCAGATTAATCTCACTACCTAAAACACTATATCCATCAAGTCCTAGCTTCTCCAAAGCTGCACTGTACATTTTAATCGAGCTTCCTTTACCAGTTGGATTGCTTGCTATCTCCATGGTCGCCATGCTACCATCTAACAACTTCTGTTCATTATAGATGGTATTACGTGCAGCTTCTCCAATTCCTTGCAGATGCTGATCTATTTCTCCCTGAATCGCCTGCAAATCGGAAGCACTATTCAAACCATTCATCGCCTTAATCGATAATTCATGAATACTTTGTAGTCTGTCCATTATACTGTTGTATCCGCCATCGGCAATATTGGTTACATGAATTCCTTCCCGCGTATTCTGTGTGGCCACCTGCGTTCCCCGCGCGTTTGCCTTAAGCTTATTTACAATAGCAAGTCCCGCTGCATCATCTGCTGCCCTATTAATCCTTTTTCCACTTGCAATCTGTCCATATCCTGTTATATTCCCAATTCTTGAAATGCCCATAGAACCACTCCTCTCTACTGCACTTTACTTCACAATAACTCCATTATGTAATTTTATTATAGTTAAAACTTCCTATAAAACGCAATGCTTTTCCAAGTATTTCAACACAACAACATAGTATTGTATTAATTTTATCAAACAAATATACTTTTTCTCTTGTTATTGTTTACATAATTCTCATTTTCTTATATAATTTGTTTATAAGGTATATTTTCTTAGACACTTGCGATTTATTTTTGTATAAATCGCACAACTACTTAAAAAGGGGGGTAAATTTTATGACAGGTATTCCATTCGTGATTGTATTTATCATCGCAATTATTGCCATGATTCTTATGATCAGCAAACTCAAGATTCATCCATTTCTATCCATTATGACCGTTTCCTTAATATTAGGAATCATTGGTGGTATTCCACTGGTAAATACCACCAATACTGACGGTACTACCGTAAGCGGCATTGCTACCGTAATCGGTAACGGATTCTCATCTACCTTTACCAGCATTGGTATCGTTATTATCTTCGGTGCTATGATTGGGGCTTTCTTAGAAGCTACCGGCGCAGCGTTAAAACTTGCAGATATGGTAGTAAAGCTTATTGGACCAAAACATCCTGAGCTCGCCATAGAGCTTATGGGCTGGGTTGTTTCCATCCCTGTATTCTGTGACTCCGGCTTTGTTGTACTGAATCCTATCAGAAAAGCTTTAGTAAAGAAAACAGGTGCTTCCTCTGTTGCTATGACACTTTGCCTTTCTGCCGGACTTTACGCATCTCATGTATTCATCCCACCAACTCCAGGACCAATTGCTGCTGCCAATACCTTAGGCATCGGAAACAATCTCCTTCTTATTATGGGACTTGGACTTGTCGTTTCCATCCCAGCATTAGTAGGAGCATACTTCTATGCAAAATTTATTGGCAAAAAGATAAAAGCAAAAGACGAAATGAATGCCACTGAAACCGTACAAACCTACGAAGAGCTGGTTGCTTCCTACGGAAAGCTTCCAAGTGGATTTATGAGTCTTGCTCCGATTATTATTCCTATCATTTTAATGGCAATGTCTAACGTAGCAAGTATCTTAGGCTGGACAGGCGCATTACTTACTATCTTCACCTTCCTTGGAACTCCAATTATTGCTCTTGCTGTTGGTGTTATTCTTGGTATCCTTCTGCTCATCCAGTCAAAAATGAGCGATAAGCTTTATGATTTAACAAATGATACACTAAAGACAGTAGGTCCTATCCTTTTTGTAACTGCAGCAGGTGGTGTATTAGGAAAGGTTATCTCCGCAACAAGCCTCGTAAGCTTTATTACGGAAAATGCAGATGCTTTACAGACTATTGGTATCTTCTTCCCATTCCTGTTAGCTGCAATCCTGAAAACAGCACAGGGTTCCTCAACAGTTGCCATTACAACCACAGCAGGTATTATGGCTCCTCTCATGGGCGCCCTAGGTATGGACTCTGTAACGATGTCTGCACTCTGTGTTATGGCTATTGGCGCAGGTGCTATGACTGTATCCCATGCAAACGATTCATACTTCTGGGTTGTTACAAACTTCGGTGACATGACTCCAGACCAAGGATATAAGACACAAACCTTAGTAACCTTAGTAGAAGGTGTATGCGCTATGGCTGCCATCTTTATTCTCTCATTATTCTTACATTAAAGGAGTTTAGGCTTATGACGCTAAGAGAAGATGCAAATAAGATTATAGGAGCTTCGATTCAGGCAGTTCTGCCTGACGAAGCCGTTAAAAAGGCTTTAAACACTGCATCCTTTTTACATACCAAAACCGGAAATATCTATATGGTTGCCTGTGGAAAAGCAGCATGGCAAATGGGATATGCTGCAAGTAATGTCTTAGGAGAAGCCCTTCAGGCTGGCGTGGTTGTTACGAAATACGATCACGTAAAGGGGGATATCCCGAAAACCGTATGTTATGAGGCAGGACATCCTGTTCCTGACAGTAATTCCTTTTTAGGGACACAGGCTGCCATAGACTTAGTCAGTAATCTCACAAACGACGATACCGTCCTATTTCTGATATCAGGCGGTGGTTCCGCACTTTTTGAAAAACCACTGATTTCAGAGGATGAACTTGCTGATGTAACCAAGCAATTATTAGCATGTGGTGCTGATATTACCGAAATCAATACCATTCGAAAAAGACTATCTGCTGTAAAAGGAGGAAAATTTGCAAAGCTTTGCGAACCGGCACAGGTATTTAGCATCGTACTAAGCGACATATTAGGTGACCCACTTGATATGATTGCCTCCGGTCCCGCTTACCCAGATTCCTCTACAAGCAAACAGGCTGTTGATCTGGTAACTAAATATCAATTAAAACTATCAGAACAGGCTCTTGCACTATTAGAACAAGAAACACCCAAAGAACTTACTAATGTAGAAACACATATTACAGGAAGTGTGAAAAATCTTTGTATTGCTGCTGCTGACTGTTGTGAAAAGCTTGGATACAAACCTGTGATTCTTACCGACCAGCTTGACTGCGAAGCAAGAGAAGCAGGAAAGTTCCTCGCTTCTATCGCAAAGACACATCAAAATCCAACCGAAAATCTCGCCTTTATTGCAGGAGGCGAAACGATAGTACATCTTACCGGAAAAGGTAAGGGAGGCAGAAATCAAGAACTTGCACTTGCTGCTGCCGAAGGTATTTCTAGTTTAGGACAAACTGCCGTATTCAGTATTGGCAGCGACGGTACAGACGGTCCAACCGATGCTGCTGGCGGTTATGTTGATTCCAGTACCAAACAGGCATTAGAAGAAAAAGGCATTACAATTTATGATGTTCTTCAGAATAATGATGCTTATCATGCACTTCAAAAAACTGATGGTTTGGTTATCACAGGCGCAACAGGCACTAATGTAAATGATGTCGCTGTATTGCTAATTCAGAAAGCAGAATAATTCAATAAGAGCGTAGAAAATCCAATGATTTTCTACGCTCTCACTTGGTTCAAATCTATAGTTTCACAATCTCAAATACTTCTAATACATCATCCTTTACCCGAAAATGTACATCATATCCCGCAAAGGACACACCATATTTCCGCTCCGGATCTGCGTGATAGGATGGTCTTGGATCCTGCTTTAACACCTCTAATAATGCTTGTCTTTTCTCTATTGGAATCTGTTCCAACAATTCATCAGGAAAGCTTACTTCCAAACTATAATCCTTAACCGCTCCCGCAAATCCATCCTCAGCCTCAGGATGACAATCTACATAAGGAAGATACGGCTTAATATCATAAATCGGTGTCCTGTCTCTTAAGTCAATTCCCGACACATGAAGCACTGGTCCCTTATCTGTATATTCGATTCCTTCCAATTTCACAGAGGACAAACCAATAGGATTCGGCCGAAATGGTGACCTTGTTGCAAAAACTCCTACATGCTTATTGCCACCTAATCTTGGCGGTTTTACCGTTGCCGACCAGTTTTCTCGTTTTACTCCTTCAAATTGCCATAAAAGCCAGATATAAGTAAAGCCCTCGAGGCCTTTTACAGCCTCCGGGCTTCGATACTCGGGCTCAAAGACAATTCTCCCCGTAAGTTCAGGAACCAGACCACTTTGCCTTGGAATTCCAAACTTTTCCGGGAAATCCGTATAAATATACGCAATTATCTTCATTGTGTTATCCCCATCTGCTTTGCCAATACTTCTTTTGCTTTTTCCAACTGATTATCCACACCTGCAACATACTGTTCTGCATCAAAAGGTACTTCTACGTCAGGTGTAACTCCCTTTTCATGAATATTGTTGCCATTTGGCGTGTAATAAGTACTAACTGTCAGTTTTACTGCAGAACCATCTGTCAGACTGATGACCTTCTGCACAATACCTTTTCCATAGGTAGTCGTACCAACAAGTGTTCCTATTTTATAATCTTTTATAGCACCAGCCAAAATCTCAGAAGCGCTGGCACTATAACCATCTGTCAGAACCACTAATGGAACCTCTATCTGTTGACTACCATCACAGCTATATTCCACGCGTTCACCATATTTATCTTCGGTGTAAACAATTAATCCCTTAGGTAAAAGCATTCTTGCAATATCGCATACCGTAGAAAGATTTCCTCCAGGATTACTTCTAAGGTCAATAATCAAGCCTTTCATGCCATCCAAACAAGCCTGCTTGTATGCCTCTTCAAACTGCGCAGTTGTAACCAAATCAAATTCCACAATCTGAATATACGCCATACCATTGTCGAACATTTTATATTCCACCGTAGGACTCTCAATCTTTCGGCGTTCTACTTCAATCTCCAAAGGTTCAGATTCCGTCTCTCGAAGTACCGTCATCATGACCTTAGTACCTTCTTCCCCCTTAATCTTACTGACTACATAGCTACTGTCCTTATCCAGCATATCCTCGCCATTAACCTTATAAATATAATCCCCCTGCAAAAGACCACTTTCCTCTGCTGGAGTGTTCTTCATAACCTTACTGATCTGCACATATCCCTTATCTGTGTTCTGACTGATATATGCACCGATACCATAATAGATACCTTCCGTTTGCTGTTGCAGTTCCAAGAGCTCCTCTGGTGTATAATACACAGAATAGGGGTCTTCCAACGACTCTAAAATCCCTTTATACACACCTTCTTCCAATTCTTCTTCCGAAACTGCCTTCCAGAAATACTTTTGTATGGTGTCTTCCAATATGGATAACTTTTCAACTGTTTGAGAATTCGCAACCGATTCCTTAGCTCCTGAAGGGATAATACCTACCATCTGAAATGTCCGAATCACCTTAGATGCCATAACGCCTAATGCAACAATCATCAACGCTACTCCAAGCCCAGTTACAAGTCCTTTCCAAAACGATTTACTGCTTTCTTCCTTCTCACCCATTATTATACTCACCTTTCCAGCAAAAGCCTTTTATGAAGACAAATAATCCCACGGATTTACATAGCTTCCATTTAATCGAACACTAAAATGCAAATGATTACCCGTAGATCTTCCCGTTGTTCCAACTGCCGCAATCTTTTGTCCCTTCACAACCTCGGCTCCTTTGGATACATAAAGCTTTGATGCGTGCATATATATCGTATACAGATTATCTCCATGGTCTATCATAATATAATTACCCATGGTAGCACTATATGCTGCTGCTGTAACCGTACCATCATACGCCGCAAGAATCGGAGAGCCTCCCGGTGCAGCCATATCAATACCATTATGAAACTGCTTCGTTTTTAGAATTGGATGAATACGATAACCATAATCATCCGATATTCTCTTATAAGAAGGCGCCGGCCATGCAAACATACCGCCATCATACTTTCTTTTTGTAGCATTCGCCAAAGCTGCTTTTTCTGCCGCTATTGCTTGCTCCAATGCTTTAATTTCCGCTTCTTGAGCTGCAACCTCTGCTTCGTATTCCTTCAACAGCTGCTCACGATTGTTAATGTCATTCTCGTATGCTGTGATCTCTTTCTGTTTCTCAGAAATCAATGTTTCTAACGCCGCTTCTTCTGCCTCAACATCTGATTTTGCTTCTTCCAATACCACTTGTTCCGCTTCCAGCTGCGTCTTACACACTTCTACATACTCTCTTGTTGCCTGATATTGTTCCAGCATACGTCTATCATACGCTGTAAGCTCCTCGATATAATCCGCTTTGTTAATCATATCTCCAAAAGATTGTGCCGACATCAGCATTTCTAAATACATACTCTCTCCTCGCTCGTAAATCATGCGAATTCTGAGTTTCATAGCTTCATACTGATTTTCTTCCGTCTTTATTGCCTCATTCAATTCTTCTGTTGTCTTTTTAATCTCTGCTTCCTTCTCTGTAATCAGAGTATTCAGCTCCAAAATCTTTGCCTGTGCTAACGAAAGAGTTGTATCCAGTTCGCTAATATATGCGGACAAATTGTTTTTTGATTTTTCCAATCCGGAAATGACATTTTTCACATCTGTAAGTCCTGACTGAAGTTGCTTTTTCAACTTATTTGCTTCACTAATCGCTTCCTGTTTATCCGCGATACTTTGTTTTAACTCCGATACCTCATCTGCACAACTGACAAAAGGGCCTGCCCCCGCTGCCAGTATACATACCACAAGGAGCAAGGCAAACCCTTTCCAAAATTTCTTAAAATACATATACTACTCCCGCCTATACACTTAGATGCTTTCTAACTGTAGTAAAGCTTCCAATAAAGCCGATACCTACACCCATTCCCAAACAAACCGGTGTCAAATTAGCAAAGACTGCCTCCGCTTCCAGAAACTGCATCAACTGTGACAAATAGGCAAAACGCTCTGCCACATAGAGCATAGCCTGGTTATAAATAACATATACAACAGCCAACGGAATCAATGCACCGATCACTCCGATAATCATACCTTCAATTACAAAAGGTGCTCTGACAAAAAAGTCCGTTGCTCCGATATATTTCATAACTTGAATCTCTTCCTTACGAACAGATATACCAATGGTTACGGTATTGCTAATAAGGAAAATAGAAACTGCAAATAGAATACCAATAATTCCAACCGTTACATAACTGATTATGGCATTCACACCTGTTAAAGTCTGTGCCGTAACCGCAGACTGATTTACTTTACGCACACCATCGATAGACTCCAAATAAGTTACAAGCGCAGACTGCATGGACACATCACTCATATACACGTCATAATGTGCATAATCAGCAAGTACATTTTCTGTAAAACCATCTGCGTATTCTCCAAAATATTCTGCCTTGAAGTCTTCCCATGTCTCATCTGCAGAAACAAACTGTGCTTCTCTTACCTCAACACGCTTGGTAATCATCTCACCAATTTGCTGCATTCTCTGATCACTTGTTCCCTCATCAAAAAAGACCGAAACCGATACTCCCTGCTGGGCATTCTTTACCATATATTGAAAATTAGTCAGAATGGAATAAAATAAACCAAACAGAAACAAGCATGCCGATATGGTCGCTACTGATGCCAAAGTAAACCATTTATTTCGAAAAATATTTCGAAATCCCTGCCACATACAATAAAATAACGTATTAATCCTCATCGATATATTCACCCTCTTCTTCATCGCTGACGATGATGCCTTTCTTCATAGTAATCACTCGCTTACGCATGGCATTCACGATTTCACGATTATGGGTTACAACAAGGACTGTTGTACCATCATTATTAATCCTCTCCAAAAGGTCCATAATTTCCCATGAATTCTTTGGATCTAGATTTCCTGTTGGCTCATCTGCCAAAAGAATGGCAGGCTTATTTACTAAGGCTCTAGCCAATGCCACTCTCTGCTGCTCTCCTCCCGAAAGCTGCTTGGGCCTTGCCTTATACTTTCCTGCCAATCCTACCGTTGACAGAATCGATGGAACATTCTTACGAATCTCTCTGTTTGGCATTTGAATAATTCTCTGTGCAAATGCCACATTTTCATACACATTTCTATCCTTTAAAAGGCGGAAATCCTGAAATACAACACCAAGATTTCTTCGAAACTTTGGAACATGACGACGTTTCAAACGTACCACATCCGTTCCATTTACATAAACTCTTCCTGATGTTGGTACAAGTTCACGTAACAATAACTTAATTAAGGTCGATTTGCCTGAGCCACTGTCTCCTACAATAAACACAAACTCTCCCTTATTAATATGCAAATTTACATTATTTAATGCCGGTACTCCTACTGTATAAGATTTATTTACATTTTCCAACAGGATAATCGGTTCATTTTCACCGAGACCGGAGCGCCTTTTCGCAACTGTACTTCTCAAATAGTTCACCCCTAAATTATTTCACTCTCTGTTTTTATATTATTCTCGCAGTTCTTGTTAGTATCAATACTCAAACGACTCCATATACTTCATGTATCGTACTACCATCAACGCAATTTTAAAGGTAATCGCATCTTCAAATACACGAAGATCAAGTCCTGTACTCTTCTGCAATTTATCCAAACGATATACTAATGTATTTCTATGGATAAACAGCTGTCTTGAAGTCTCTGATACATTCAAAGAATTCTCAAAGAACTTATTAATCGTTGTCAACGTTTCTTCATCGAAGTCATCAGGGCTCTTTCCTCCAAAGATTTCCTTGATGAACATCTTACATAATGGAATTGGCAACTGATAAATCAAACGCCCAATACCAAGTTCACTATATGCAATAATATCTCTTTCTGCAAAGAAAATCTTTCCTACATCAAGAGCCATCTTAGCTTCTTTATAAGAACGGCTTACCTCTTTAATCTCTTTTACATTAGTACCATATGAAATATGTACATCCTTAATGCCTTCCTTATTCAGACAATCCTCAATATTCTTCGCATATTTATCAATATCACGGTTTGTTTCGCTATCTGCAACCTCTTTTACGATAATCACATTATTTTCATCAACCGCAGTAACGAAATCCTTTCCATTCTGTCCAAAGTTCTCACGAACCTTCTCTAAAATATTCGCATCCTTGCCATTTGGTGATTCCACAATCAAAACAGCACGCTTTACATCCGTCTGAATGTGAAGTTTCTTAGAACGGCTGTAAATATCAACCAAAAGCAAATTATCCAAAAGCAAGTTCTTGATAAAGTTATCTTTATCAAATCTCTCTTTATATGCTACCATCAGATTCTGCAACTGGAACGCAGCCATTTTACCAACCATATATGCATTCTCACCCGCATCATTAGCAATTAAAATATACTCAAGCTGCTGTTCATCATAAATCTTAAAAAACTGACACCCCTGAATCTCCTGACTGTCTGCAGGGGACTTTGCAAATTCCAAAACGGAATTCTCAAAATTATTTCCGATTGTCTTCGTGGAAGCTACCAGCTTTCCATCAATATCAGCAACAAACAACTCTACTCTTGCTATTGCTTTAATCCCTTCAATCGTATTCTGCATAATCTGATTTGAAATCATATGCTACACTCCTTACTTATACAATATCAACAAAGATTTTCATCTTTTGCAACCGTGATTCTTTGCATTATGAGTCTATTTTAATACATTTACACAAATAAATCCATAGATAATCACAACTTTTTTATGCATTTTTAAACGTTCTACTATAAAATACCGTTTTTTTCATAATTATGCAAGATATACAAACCAATATATTTCCAAAATTCTTAAATATTTATAATAATCTTTTCCAAAATCCTGCCGATATATCTTATACCATATTGGTAAAGGAGGGATCCCTATGGATATAGCAGGTTTATCTATGAATCTGGCTCAGACACAGCTTCTTAGCAACGTGGGAACCGCAGTATTGTCCCAGTCCCTGGAGCAGGCTAAGGATCTCAGTGCTAACATGGTCGAAATGCTTGATGCAGCAGCTATGGAACGTTCCGTAACCCCTGGCATTGGAGCAAATATCGACATCATGGTATAGTGCAAACTAAAAAGTGTGTACCTTTTGTATTCTAACAAAAAGTACACACTTTCTTTTTAAACCTGTCATCTATTTCCTTCTAATACAAGTTTCCTTTATCTCAATTTTTCCATTTTTTAAAAGATTTCCAACCGCTCTCTTGAATTCATTCTTACTCATCTGAGTCTCACGCCTGATTACTTCCGGATTGGCTTTATCCGTAAAAGGTAATACACCATCAAAGCTATCAATAATTGCCAAAATCTTCTCTGCATCCTTTTCAATCTGAATATACGCCTTTTCACGAATACTCAAATCCAGCTTACCATCTGCCTTCACACTCGTCACTCTAGCTCTTATCGTATCTCCGACTCTTACCTCTCCAAATACTTCTTTTTTAGGAATCAAGGCAGAGTAACAATCGTCCACCGCTACGAACACTCCATATTCCTCACTGGTCTGATAAACAGTACCTGTTACTGCATCATCCTTTTGATACTTGCTATCTTTTGATAAATATGGATAAACATTCATTGTTGCAGCAAGTCTCTTACTCTTATCAATGTAAAGAGCTACCAGAATCTCTTCTCCTTCAAAAACCTTCTTGGTCTGTTCTTTATATGGAAGAAGAATATCCTTTTCCAGTCCCCAATCCAAAAAAGCACCAATCTTTGTTACCTGCGAAACAACAAGCTTACCAACCTCACCCACCATAAGTGTTGGCATACTGGTAGTTGCAATAATTCTATCCTTAGAATCTTTATATAAAAATACTTCTATTTTATCTCCTGGCTGTGCATTTACCGGAACCTGTTTTTTAGGCAACAATACTCTGTCATCCATTCCTGCATTAATCTCTTCACCAAGATATACACCAAAATCTACTGCTTTTACAATAAATAATTCCTGTTTTCTTCCTAACTGAAACATATTAATAACCATGCCCTTTCCATAACCTGCAAACTTTACAGGTGCTTTAGCACCTTGCACAGGCACAATATTCGCAATACGAACTATGTTCATATGTGAAAAAATGATTTTTCACACTATTCTCCTTATACAAGTCGCATAACCCAACGCACTACTCGTAAGCTCAGATGGTTTATTGCTTTCATACAAACACAAAAGCTCTCGTTAGACGAGAGCTTTCTTAGCAGCGCTACAAGGATTCGAACCTTGAAATGACGGAGTCAGAGTCCGTTGCCTTACCGTTTGGCGATAGCGCTTTATTTATTTAAGTGACTGTGTAACTCATCAGCACATTGATTAGTATATAGCATGTCTTTTAAAAAAGCAAGTACTTTTTTCAATTTTTTTTATTTTTTTTGCTTTTCTTTTTTTCATGCCTTTTTCCCTTATCTATCCTATGAAAAAGAGTGGAATAATCACTTATTCCACCCTGCCATTTTTCTATTTATTTTTTATATGTAAAGAACTTTACAATAGCAACAATATTAACGAATCCTGAAATATATCCTACTACCTTTACTTCATCCTTGGACTTTCCTTCAAGGTTAGAATAGATACTTGTATAGCAGTAACCTGCACCGATAATATTAATTGCCAAAGATAAGATAGATCCTACTACTGGAATCCATGTTGCTACAATTCCAATAAGCCACCAAAACTTAAATACTGTACCAGGAATAGAGATTCCAAAAATATCTACGTTTTCTTTTGTCTCAGGAATACAATCCGCAAGCGCATAAGTGTTAAAAAATGGAACCCATGCTGCCCATGCCTTATCATATCCCATTGCCTTTAATGCCTTCATATGGGACATACCATATAATACATATACTGCAATACCAATTATGGCTATAAATACAAATGCTCCTGCAAAGCTTGCCATCATCACTGATAATAATTCATAATCTGTCATATCTTTCTCCCTCCATAAGATTATGTTAACTGTTACGTCCGTTAGTATAACATACTTTTCTACTGTTTTCTACATAATTTGACAAAAATTTTTGTGTGATTTATCACTATTTTATATTTGATTGATACTTCTTCTTTGGCTTCTGGTAAGCTGAGAAATATTTCTGTATGCACTTTCTCATAATAGAAAAATGAAATAACTCCTAATAGAATGATTATTGTAATCATAAAAATGTATTTCTTTTTCATATCCCCGATTCACTCCATGACCTAGCAAAATCATAACCCACATCCACTATCATCCCAAAATTCCAAAGTGTATGTCGAAATGCGTCTCCGTTACCAACTGACCCATTATAGTAGCAATAGTAAAAAAGTGGTTAATAAATGCCTGTTCATTCAGGTCTGCAAGATATGTCCTCAATTTCCCGGGTAGCTTCAATGTGTTCAATCTATTTGGGTAGACTTCTCGTAAATATTCCCGGTCATCATTCCATGCTTTCCGATAGAGCGGTGTTTCTCCGGCAGCTTCGAGTTTAGGATGCAATAATCCCCAACAAGGATATAATCAATCCCGTTTTCTGTTATTCTTGGTTTCAATTCGCTCATGTTCTTTACCTCCTGTGGAAGTAGGTACATAACACAAGTGATGATAATCTATTATATTATCATACTATCTTTTTATTATTTGTTCCTTTGATGTGAAAGGTTCATTTTTGTGATGAATGGACTATCCATTTCCTTGACGAAAATAGTTTACAATGCTATTCTTCTAAAGTATTACATATTTTTTAAAGGATTTAATTACTAATGAGAATTGCAATTTGTGATGACGAAGCTTGCTTCGTGGAAACTATATATCAAAATCTATGGGATGAACAACATTGCACAATAGACACATATCTAGAGCCCGAACAATTATTAGCGCAATATAAAAGCGGCGTACGTTATGATGTTATTTTCTGCGACATCTTAATGGAACCTATAAATGGCATTGAGCTTGCACGTAAAATAAGAACCTTTGACGAAAACGTTATCCTTGTTTATCTGTCTTCTAATTTGGACTATGCACCATTGGGATACGAAGTACGCGCCTTCCGTTATCTTTTAAAACCTATTCAAAAAGAATCGCTTCATTCTGTCATGAACGATATCTATCAAGAACAAAAAATACAAAATAAGCTTCTTTTTGAAACACCGTATGGTTCCATTTTAATTCCCGAGAATTCTATTCAATATATAGAGGTATCCGATAAAGAAGTTGAGATTTTTTACAATAATGATTCCCTATGTATCAAAAAAGGATTAAACGAATTAGAAAGCACTTTAACATCCCCATACTTTTTCCGCATCCATCGTAAATACATGGTTCATTTAGATCACGTCACTGAATACGATAACACCAAGGTGACTATGGATTGCAGCAAAACTCTTCCTATCAGTCGAAGAAAAAGCAAAGAATTTCGCGAAACAATGAACTGCTTTATTAAAGGAGAAAAGTTATGATTGGCCCTATAATAACAACCACATTTTTTAACCTAACTGCATACTTGTTGATTCTCCTCATACTGCAATACTTTTGTTGTGCACACCTGAACCTAACCAATAGAAATCTGCTTATCTGCATATTAATTGCTATTTTCTCTATGGTTATAACACAATTTTTTTGCAGCGAAATAATCAGCACTAATATTATCCTTGTTGTACTTTTCGGTACCATTCTTTTTTTGAGCCGTAAACGCATAATAGATTTATTACTTTCAATCTTTGCTTTTTTACTCTATATGACGTTTTGTATTTTTCCTCTTAGCTTAATCGAGACTCTTTTTCCAAATCTAGACCATACCATAAGTCCTTTTGGCATAACATACTCTGGTATTGGTCTTGTTATAGATAGCTCAACCCTTATTTTGCTTTTTGGCATTCGCTATATTACGGAAAAATATACTTACCACTCAAAATTGAGTGTAAAAGAATTATTACTTTCTGCCCTTTTGCCGCTTTTTTCATTAATGTCATTAACCATTGTTTATATAGCAGAAAATAGCCTTCTTCCTGCTAACCTATTTTGGAATATTTCTATGACACTCCTATTCATCGCAGGATATATCTATTATTTCCATACCTTAATAGATACGCGTGTACGTGCACATCGGGAAATTTTAGCGCGTACTCAGACTGCTTATTTGCACACTCAGCTCGATTCCTTACAGCATTTGCAGGAAAAAGAAAAAGATGTACAAAAACTACGACACGATTTAAAGAATCACATATCTGTTATCGAAACTCTGTGTGCACAAGGAAACTATACCAAAGTACTTGAATATACCGGAAAACTTAATTGTTCCTATTTAACAGACACCCAGCCGCTAAGTGGCAATGCCATTGCCGACACTATTATCCATGCCAAGAAAAAACTGGCCGAAGAAGCAAATATCGCATTTACCTTAACCGGAAACCTGTCAGGTCTCAATGCTATGTCTGATCCCGATATCTGCGGACTTCTGGCAAATGCTTACGATAATGCCATTGAAGCATGTATCCCGCAGGAACATGCCTATATCCATACAAAAGCAAATTCAACCAAAAACCATACCTTTATTGAAATTCGAAATTCCATTCCAAAAAGAATTAAAATTCATCATAATTCTCTAAAAACCACCAAAGGAGACAAATATAATCATGGATATGGTCTTGAGATTATGAAACAGATAGCCCATAAATATCATGGAAGTTGCGAAATTTCTTCTTCTAATACAGAATTCACACTGATATTTAAATTAATCACTCCAAGGATCACTTCTTGATTCACTACTAATACATTACAATAAATTTCTCATTATATTAAAAGGAATGAGTCCTATAAAATAGTTCTCATTCCTTTTCTCTTTTCTACCTACGGAACATCCTGAAATCCTACAATGCTACGAATCTCATTAGGACTTTCTACTCTTGTTGCCTCAGTAGTATAATCATAGAACTTCACTGGCTCAAATCTAATACCATCTGTTGAGAATCCATGAACCTCTTCATTCTTTTCTACACGGAAATAAGCTGTAAATAATAAAACTCTTCCTTTCTCTATATATTGATCAAAAACATGACCATATACATGTCCAGACATCGATGTTCTTGGTTCAATTGCAACAATCTGTACATCTTCTTCATCACCATAAGTGCCCACCATCTCATAGCCTTGTGTAACATTATTATCATACGAATCATATATATATGCATCAGGAACCGAAATATCCAATGTATATGGTGAATTATTTGTTGCTGTATACGCTACCTTAAAAGAATGTGTAACAAGATTCCATTCTGTGTAATCAATCTCAATCGTTACTCCTTTTTGGTTCATAATAACCGGCTTATCATAATACTTACGGATATATTCATTCGTTACAATGGTATCACCAAGTCCAGCTCCTACGATATAATAAGTTGCTCCATCAATCTCCACTCGCCAGTAACCATTACTTGTCACACCTGTAATATGTACCGGTGTTCCGATTTCCATCGGCGGAAGTGCTACTGCCGCCATTGTATCAGCATCTACTTGTACTACAGTACTTGCATTTGTCCACAATACAGCCTCCACATCCGTTACGCTATACTCTTCTGCGCACACAGTCATCCCCATAAGCATGACACCTATGATTACTCCTAATATTATTTTCCATTTCCCTTTCATCTCTTTTACGCTCCTCATATTAAGTATTTATATCACTCTTAGTATAATAACACATATAAGTCCCATAAATATTAATATTTCGCAAATGGTCAGACACATGGCGTAAGCGGTAAAAAGGAACGGTCGCGTGCTTCGCACTATAAACAAACAAAAAACGGCTATGTCGCAAGCTAGCTTGCACATAGTCGTTTTTCATTTGTTTGCATTGCTCTGCTATATACGAATATTATACCTCGAACATGAGCTCTCCATAGGTTGGCATTGGCCAAATGGTGCTGTCAACAAGCATTTCAAGTTTGTCGACTGGTGTACGGAGGGCATCCATAGCCTCTTTTACTACATCTTTATAATAGAATGCCTGTTCTTTTGCATCCTTAATTGCTGCTGCTGTAGCTGTCTCTTTTTCCAGAACAGTAAGGGCATTCCTTGCTTCTGCAAGAAGGGTATCTACCTCATTTAGTAATTCCATCTGTGCAAATCCCATCGCACCTGCTTCTTTAACAGCGATTACTGTATTTGCAAGTTCTCCTGTATAAGAAGCTACCGCAGGAATAATATCCTTGCTTGCCATATCAATCATGGTTAATGCTTCAATATTAATGGTCTTTGCATAGGTTTCGTAAATAATCTCCTCACGCGACTCAAGTTCAACCCTTGTAAAGATACCAAATTTCTCAAATAATGCCACTGCCTTATCCGTAGTCAGAGTAGATGCAGCATCAATCATGGTATGTAAATTCGGAAGACCTCTTCTCTCAGCTTCTGCAACCCATTCATCAGAATATCCGTCACCATTGAAAATAATTCTCTGGTGCTCTGTCATATATTCCTTAATCAAATCATGGATAGCCATATCCAAATCTTCTGCCTGTTCCAATCTGTCTGCTGCCTCACAGAATGCTTCTGCAACAATAGCATTCAAGGTGGTATTCGGGCTTGCTACAGAATCTGCAGAACCTACCATACGGAATTCAAACTTATTACCAGTAAAAGCAAATGGTGAAGTTCTGTTACGGTCTGTTGCATCCTTAACAAAATCAGGAAGAGTAGAAACACCTGTATGGAGTCTCTTTCCTTTTTTAATCTTGGTGGCGTCACCTGTCTCGATTAACTGTGTTACCACATCTTCAAGCTGCTCTCCAAGGAAAATAGAAATAATCGCTGGTGGCGCTTCATTGGCACCAAGTCGAAGATCATTTCCAACATCAGAAGCTGACTGACGAAGTAAGTCAGCATGTGTATCTACAGCTTTCATAATACAAGCCAAAATCAATAAAAACTGAATATTTCTATTCGGTGTATCACCCGGATCAAGGAGATTCACACCGTTATCTGTTGTAATAGACCAGTTATCATGCTTACCAGAACCATTTACACCTGCATATGGTTTCTCATGAAGCAGACAACGAAAATCGTGTTTATAAGCCACTCTCTTCATTGCTTCCATAACCAGCTGATTATGGTCTACAGCAATATTTGCCGTTTCATAAATAGGTGCCAACTCATGTTGTGCAGGAGCCGCCTCATTATGCTGTGTTTTCGCAGTTACGCCAAGCTTCCATAGCTCTTCATTTAAGTCCTTCATATAAGCGCCTACACGTTCTTTAATAACACCAAAGTAATGATCCTCCATCTCCTGTCCCTTAGGAGGAAGAGCACCAAACAAAGTACGCCCCGCAAACATCAAGTCTTTTCTTTGCATATATAAATCCTTATCTACAAGGAAATATTCCTGTTCTGCACCAACAGATGGCGTTACTTTCTTAGCCTCAGTATTACCAAATAATCTTACAATACGAAGTGCCTGTTCGCTTATCGCTTCCATAGAACGAAGAAGAGGTGTCTTTTTGTCAAGTGCCTCTCCAGTATAAGAACAGAATGCGGTAGGAATACAGAGAATCGTTCCACACGCAGAATCTTTTAAAAACGCAGGAGATGTAATATCCCATGCAGTATAGCCTCTTGCTTCAAAGGTAGCACGAAGTCCACCAGACGGGAATGAGGAAGCATCTGATTCGCCCTTAATCAATTCCTTACCTGAGAATTCCATCAACATCTTACCCTGAGTATCAGGATGGGTAATAAAAGAATCATGCTTCTCTGCTGTAATGCCTGTTAATGGTTGAAACCAATGAGAATAATGGGTCGCACCATTTTCCACAGCCCAGTCCTTCATTGCCATAGCAACGGCATCTGCTGTCGCCATAGAGAGTTCTCCACCATGTTCCATGATATTCATAACTTCCTGATACACTTTTTTAGGAAGTCTTTCTTTCATCTTTGCATTCGTGAATACTTTTTCCGCAAAAATGTTTTCCACGTTCAGCATTTCGCTCATATCATTCTCCTCACTTTCCTTACATACGAAGAAATATAAAATGTCTTAAAAAAGAATACTATTTTCTTTTGTATAAATGCAATACCTTCCCTGAAATTTTCTTCTATTTTTACCATTTACATAGAATTTCTTCTAAAGAAAGCATTTCTTTGGTTATTCCTACCCATTATAACAACGCATAATATCATACGCTTCCGGTTTTACACTTAGTTCCACATAAATAACCTGCTTGGAATGTGGACAGCTCTCCACAGCTTCTCCCTCTTCATTGTACATAGCAAGTACCTTTGTCTCTATATTTTGTCCGTCACGCTTCATCAGCTCAATGGTATCTCCCACACAGAACTTATTACGCTGTTCAAATTTTGCAAGTCCGCGTTCATCTATTTTTTCCACTGTTCCGAGGTAAACAAATTCATTAACATAAGTATTATTGTCATAAATCTGTGTATTTTCATCTGGCTTGCCAAAATAGAAGCCAGTTGTGAACTGACGATAAGTACACTTTGCAATCTCTGCACGGTACCAGTCCATATTCGCACGATACTTCTCCTCAGACTCTAGATAATCATCAATCGCCTTACGATAAGTTCTTGCTACACATGCTACATAAAGTGCTGTTTTCATTCTTCCTTCGATTTTTAAGCTGTCAATTCCGGCATCAATAATTTCAGGAATGTACTCTATCATACACAAATCCTTCGAATTGAAAATATAAGTACCTCTTTCATTCTCATACACAGGAAGATACTCTCCCGGACGTTTTTCCTCTACTACTGCATACTTCCAACGACATGGATGCGTACAAGCCCCTTGATTGGCATCTCTGCCTGTAAAATAATTCGATAGCAAACATCTTCCCGAATAAGAGATACACATTGCTCCGTGAATAAAACTCTCAATCTCCATTTCCTCTGGAATATGCTCTCTGATTTCTTTAATCTCTGCAAGCGAAAGCTCTCTAGCCGAAACCACTCGCTTTGCCCCCTGCTGCCACCAAAAGCGATAAGTCTGGTAGTTCGTGTTGTTCGCCTGTGTAGAGATATGAATCTCAATCTCCGGCCACACTTCCTTGGCAATCATGAACATTCCGGGATCAGAAATAATCAACGCATCCGGTCCAATTTCTTTTAACTCCTGAAAATATTCCCTTGCGCCATCCAAATCATCGTTATGTGCAAGAATATTGGCAGTTACATATACCTTTACTCCACGTTCATGAGCGAAAGCAATACCTGCCTTCATATCCTCTGGTGAAAAATTCTTAGCCTTAGCACGAAGCCCAAATGCCTCTCCTCCAATATATACCGCATCTGCACCATATATAACAGCCGTTTTTAATACCTCAAGGCTACTTGCAGGAACAAGCAGCTCTGGTCTTCTTCTATTCATTGTTTGTATTTCCTCCACTCTTTTTCACAGATAATGTAACACCATCTGCAACCGGTAAAATTACCGTTTCTAATTCATCATGATGTGTCAGCGCATACAGATATTCCCTCATTCGGTTGTGTATCGTTCTGTTACGTCTGATTACTGCATACTTTGACTCTACAATATCTCCATCTTGCAAAATATTATCGGACACCAGCAATCCTCCCGGTGCCAATAATCTCAGAATATCCGGCATAAAGTTAATATACTGTCCCTTTGCCGCATCCATAAAAATCATGTCAAATTCGCCGTCAAGTTCTGCTAAAATCTCTGTTGCATCACCCTCTAACAGCGTAATCTTTTCTTCTTTTCCCGCTTTTCTAAAATTTTCTCTCGCAAGAGGTATCCTTTTTTCGTATTTTTCTATCGTGGTAATATGACAGCCCTCTGGTGCATATTCACTCATCAATAACGCAGAAAAACCAATGGCCGTTCCAACCTCAAGAATCTTCGTTGGTTTTCCCCAGGCCAACAGAAATTTAAGTAAACTTTGCATCTGTGGTCTGATAATCGGTACATTGGTCTCTCTAGAATATTTTTCCAGCTCTTCCAAATACGCAGGATTGCCTCTGTCAAAAGATCTGATGAAGGTCATCATTCTCTCATCTGCAATCACTCTGTCTCCTCCGCTGCTTCTGCATTACTACATATGGTCGCCAACATTTCCTCTACAGACATCTCTGTATTCAACTCATAGCTACCTGCTGTTATCATATTTTTATAATCAGATAACATTTCCTGTATATAAAACATCTTGGCATCTCTGATTAATCCCTTTTCCTCCAGCATCTTTCCCACTTCCATGCTATCCTGATTCTCAGAAATGATAACATTTACCGTTCTGCCACTCCCTACTTCATCAATTGGAATGTCTGCAAAAAGGTGAAAGCCAAAATCGTATGCTGACACTGCCAACTTAAATGCAACAATAATAATTGCCGCTGACAGTATAATTTTAAAAAGCATTGCTCCTATTGCGCCCAAAAGCTGTTTTACGTCCATTTTAATAACCATGCCTTTCTTTTTACCTGCAAACTTTGGGCCGCAGGCTCAAAGTTGCGTGTGAAAAATTTATTTTTCACACTTTCGCCTTATATCTCCATAATGATAGGAAGAATCATCGGTCTGCGTTTCGTCTTCTTCCATACGAATTCACTTAATGTGTCCTTAATGGTTCCCTTAATCTTACCCCAGTCCGTGATATTCTTGTCCAAACAGCTATAAACTGCCTTTTCAATCACTCTACGTGCTTCTTCCATCAATTCATCAGATTCCTTCACATAGACAAATCCTCTTGAAACAATATCCGGTCCTGCAAGCAGTTCTCCTGTTGTTCCCTCCAATGATAAAACAACAATCAAAATTCCATCCTCTGCCAGATGTTGACGGTCTCGTAATACCACATTTCCAACATCTCCAACACCCAAGCCATCTACAAGAACCGTTCCTACCGGCACCTTACCACTTAATCCTGCACTCTCCGTATCCATGGCAAGCACCTCACCAGAATGCAGAATGAAGATATTATCCTTCTCCATTCCCAAATCCATGGCAATCTTTGCCTGTGCCTTAAGATGTTTATACTCTCCATGCACCGGAATTGCATATTTAGGTTTTGTTAAGGTATAAATAAGTTTAATCTCTTCCTGACAAGCATGTCCTGATACATGTGTATCCTGGAAAATAACATCTGCGCCTTTCTTAAACAGCTCGTTAATTACCTTTGTTACTGCCTTTTCATTTCCCGGAATTGGGTTAGAAGAAAAGATAACAGTATCTCCATGACCAATGCTTATTTTCTTATGCATACCACTTGCCATACGACTTAACGCTGCCATACTTTCACCTTGGCTTCCGGTTGTGATAATAACCGTTTTGTCTTTCGGATAATTCTTTAATTTTTCAATATCAATCAATGTATTTTCCGGAATACTCAGTCGATTCAACTTCGAAGCCGTTTCAATAATATTTACCATGCTTCGTCCCTCAACAACTACCTTTCTTCCGAACTTATATGCTGTATTAATAATCTGCTGTACTCTGTCTACATTAGAGGCAAAAGTCGCAATAATAATTCTCGTTTTCTTATGTTCTTCAAACAAGCTGTCAAATACTGCTCCCAGTTTTCTTTCCGATGGAGTAAAGCCCGGTCTCTCTGCATTAGTGCTATCACACATCAGCGCAAGTACACCTTTTTTACCAAGTTCTGCAAATCTCTGCAAATCAATGGCATCACCATAAACCGGCGTATAGTCCACCTTGAAATCTCCTGTATGCACTACAATTCCTGCTGGTGAATAAATAGCAAGTGCTGCAGCATCTACAATACTGTGATTGGTCTTGATAAATTCAATACGAAAACATCCAAGATTGATGTTCTGACCGAACTTTACAACCTTTCTTCTGACATTATGAATCAGATTATGCTCTGCAAGCTTATTATCAATAATTCCCATTGTAAGCTTTGTTGCATAAATTGGTACATTCAATTCCTTCAACACATACGGAAGTGCACCGATATGATCCTCATGACCATGTGTAATAACAAAGCCTTTCACCTTGTCTGCATTATTCTTCAAGTAGGTAATATCCGGTATTACCAAATCAACTCCCAGCATATCGTCCTCTGGGAAGCTCAGACCGCAATCCACAACAATAATACTGTCTTCATATTCAAAGGCAGTAATATTGAGTCCGATCTGCTCAAGGCCTCCCAATGGTATCACCTTGAGTTTCGACGTACATTCTTTTTTATTCTGCTTCAAAATAAACCTCCATAAATATTATTATATTTTATCTTAATACCACGACCAAAGGAGGTAACCAGTCTGTTCTTTTCTAAGTACAGTCCTTTTACCTTCTCCGTCCATAGTAATTCGTAACGTAATTATTCAGTATCTTCATAATTACGATCTCAGCAGCAAGTGCTTCAACCTATCCCATCTACATCTTAACAAATATTAAATCAGATCAATATCCTCTAGTATATTTTCAAACACAGCCGATACTGCATCAAATTCATTATCATCTTCTACCATGCTATATACTCGTTCCTCTGACTCAGAATCAGAAACATCCTTTAAAATATATGCTTCGCCTTCTTCATCTTCCTCTGCATCTGTTACCAAAATGTAATTCACACCTGCAATTGTAGTCTGCTCCAATACATAGAACTCTACTGCCTCTTCTCCATCAGGTACAAAGGTAATTTTCTCCATTACATATTCTCCTTATTCTTAAGCAGGTCCAAATATCCCTGCAATATAAAAATTGCCGCTATTCTATCGACGTGTTCCTTACGTTCTTCACGTCTTATACCGGCTTCCATCATCGCTTTATCCGCTGCAACTGTTGTTAACCGCTCATCCCATAAATGTACCTTAAGCCCACTACGGCGCTCCAACATCTCTTTAAAGGCAAGCGTTTTCTCTACACGTTCTCCTAAGGAATCATTCATATTCTTCGGATAACCAAGTACAATTTCCGTTACTTCGTATTCTACAATTAATTCTTCAATTCTTGCCAGAGTCTGCCGAAGCTTGTCCTCATGTTTTCTGCGTACAATCTCTATTCCTTGAGCTGTAATGAGTAATGGGTCGCTGATTGCCACACCGACTGTCTTCGACCCAAAATCAAGTCCCATGATTCTCATTCTAGTAACCATGCCTTTCCTTCATCTTATCCCTACAGTAATCTATTTACTCATCCCAGCCAGCATTCATTATATAAGACTTCAACATCTCTTCTACAAGCTCATCACGCTCTACCTTCATAATCAAAGCTCTTGCATTTTTATGACTGGTAATATAAGTAGGGTCTCCTGACATAATATATCCTACAATCTGATTTACCGGATTATAGCCCTTTTCAGTCAGAGCCGCATAAACAGAAGATAATACATTCTTTACCGTAGTGCTCTCCTGCAATTCCTCTGGCACAAGCTGAATATATTGTGTACGTGTTAAATCTTCCATAATCTACTGCTCCTTCCTTACGTTCTGTGTAACCATTCTCTCTCTAGCTACCACTATTATTCTTATCTTTTCTATCATATCTAACGATAGAATTACTCTTTTCCATCGTCTGTATCTTATATCTTACTCTAATTTGTTTGAAAGTTCAATGAAATTATTCAATACAATCCCAATTCCCTTATCCAAGTCTTATCCTTAGCTTCGTTCCATTAACAGTGCTTCCTTGTTAAGTGTTTGGGTTAACATTCCTCTTACCAGACAATTAGCATAATCCTGTCCGTCATCCAATAGCGCCACCTTGACATACTCTTTTGTATGACCAATCCAGTATTCCTTCCCACCAATTTCCTTTTTTTCTTCAAAAAGAACCTCTACTTCTTTTCCAAGATAATACTCTCTGAATATCGTAGTATCTTTTTCATCCATGGCTATCAGTACATTACTGCGTTGTGTTTTTACTGGTTCCGGTATCTGCTGCTCCATTACAGCCGCACGCGTTCCTTTTCGCTTAGAATATTTAAAAACATGCATTTCATAAAATCTGACTTTTTCCAAAAAGGCTCTGGTTATCTCAAATTCTTCTTCTGTTTCTCCCGGAAATCCCACGATAACATCTGTTGTAATTGCAGGATGTTCGAAGGTCTTTCTCAGCAGTTCTACACCTGCATAGAACTGCTCTGGTGTATAATGACGGTTCATTCGTTTTAATGTTTCTTCACATCCACTTTGTAAAGACAAATGAAAATGTGGGCAAATATGCTCTAATGCTCCTATTCCTTTTGCAAACTCTTCTGTTATAATGCGAGGTTCTAACGAGCCAAGGCGCAATCTTTTTACACCATCAATCTTGTCGATTGCCTGCATCAATGATAACAAATCATCTTCTGCTGTTCCTGCTTTCTTAAAATCCACACCATATGAGCTAATATGAATACCTGTCAAAACAAATTCCTGATAACCTGCTTGTACCAACCCTTTGATTTCTTCTAAAATATCATCTTTTCTACGACTTCTCACTCTTCCTCTTGCATAAGGAATCATACAATAAGAGCAAAACTGATTGCAACCGTCCTGAATCTTTATATAGGCTCTTGTATGCTCCTCTGTGCCTGTCAGACGCATTTCTTCATACTCATTGGTATGATTAATATCAATGACACTTTCTTCTTCTATTCCATCCATATAGCTTTCCAAAATTGCTACCAAATCTTTTTTCTTGTTATTTCCAATCATAAGGTCAACGGCATCATCCGCACGCACTCCCTCTGTATCTGACTGTACATAACAGCCCACCGCCACGACAATGGATTCAGGATTTGTCTTTTTTGCCTTATGAAGCATCTGCCTGCTCTTTCTATCAGCTATATTCGTAACTGTGCAGGTATTTACAATATAAATATCTGCCTTTTCCTCAAAGGCTACAATCTCATAGCCATGTCTTCTCAACTCCTGTAGCATGGCATCCATTTCATAGGAATTCACCTTACAGCCAAGATTATGAAACGCAACTGTTTTCATTTCCACATTCCTTTCCGTGTTTATTGTGACATTTGCGCATACAAATGACAATATGTACACTTTTTTCTGTTTTTTTCGTTTATTTTTATGACAACGGTTTCTTATCTTCGGTTGACTTTTCCATAGTTTCCCTTTATTATTAATGAAGAAGGTATATTTATAAGGAGGTAGTCAATATGAAGACTGTTCAGATTTCTTTAAACTCTATCGATAAGGTAAAATCTTTCGTTAATGATATTACAAAGTTCGATTATGATTTCGATCTTGTATCCGGAAGATATGTTATCGATGCAAAATCTATCATGGGTATTTTCAGCTTAGACTTATCTAAGCCAATCGACTTAAATATCCATACAGAGGGTGGTAGTACAGAAGAAGTTATGGAAGTAATTAAGTCCTACTTAGTCTAATTACCACAAAAGAAAATATAGGTTTGTCCTATATTTTCCACTTAAAAGAATGAAAGTACGAGCAGGTTTTAAGCCTGCTCGTTTTTTGTTACTCATTTCATTTCGTATGGGAATTTGTATCTTACACAAATTTGCCACTTAAAAAGCTTCCGCATATGGCTTTTTAAGCGTTCCAGCTAACATGAATCACTTCATCTGTTTCTAACGCTTTTTGTACTAATGCGTCAATATTTTCTTCAAGATTTTGTTCATGAATTCTGATCACCTTAAGATTTGGTTTCGTAACCGGATGCTTTGCTACGAAAATCGTACAACAATCTTCAAATGGAAGTATCGATGTCTCATAGGTATCAATCTTCTTAGAAACATCCACAATATCCTCTTTATCAAAACCAATCAATGGTCTATACACAGGCATCGTACATACGTCATTTGTCGCCATCAGTGACTGCATAGTCTGTGATGCTACCTGACCTATACTTTCACCCGTAATCAATCCTAAGGAACCTGATTCCTGCGCAATATGCTGTGCTATTCGCATCATATATCTTCTCATGATAATCGTCAGTTCATCATGTGGACACTTTTCATAAATATATAACTGAATATCTGTAAAGTTAATAACATGTAAGTCAATCGGCCCACTATAACGCGATACCAGTTTTGCAAGGTCTACAACCTTCTGCTTTGCTCTGTCACTGGTGTATGGCGGTGCATGGAAATATACTGCATCAAGCTTAACGCCTCGTTTTGCAATCATATAACCTGCAACAGGAGAATCAATGCCTCCAGACAGCAATAAAGTTCCCTTTCCGTTTGTTCCAATCGGAAGACCACCCGGTCCCGGAATTACGGTTGAATAAAGATAAATCATCTCACGAATCTCGATATGAAGCATTACATCCGGCTTACGCACATCTACTTTCATCTCTGGGAATGCATTCAACAATACTGCACCAATATCTGCATTTACTTCCATGGATTCCTTTGGATAATTCTTTCTTGCTCTTCTGGTATCTACTTTAAATGTAAAGTTCTTATCCGGATAAACCTTATCCACATAAGCTTTTACATCCTCTGCAAGCTTTTCAAACCCTTCATCTTCAAGCTTTACAACCGGACAAATGCCCCAAATACCAAATACCGTCTTCAAATTCTCAACTGTCTCATCAAAATCATATTCTGTCAGTGCATTCACATAGATTCTTCCCTGTGTCTTGGTTACCTCAAACTCACCTTCACAACGCTGTAATGCATAACGAATCTGTTCACACAATCTGTCTTCAAAAATATATCTGTTTTTTCCTTTAACGCCGATTTCCGCGTATTTTATCAAAAATGATTTGTACATTGTTTTCCTCCATTATAGTATCCGATATGACTTTTTCTTTTAACGTCTGGTATATCGTCGAAGCATAGGTATCATATCATACATCTGCTGTAATGTGTAGTCTACTTCCTCCTCGGTTGTCAGTACACTGAAACTGAATCTAAGTGTAGAATCCAGATACTGCTTCTCCACTCCAATCGCCTTAAGAGTGGCTGAAGTTGCCGGTTTATTGGATGCGCAGGCACTTCCAGCCGATACATAAACGCCTCTGTCCTCTAACGCATGTAGCATAACTTCACTTCGAATTCCTCCGATGGAAACACTTACCACATGAGGTGCGCTGTCTCTTCCTGTCAGACCATTCACCTTAACATCCTCTAATCGTTCCAGTCCTTCTATAAATCTGTCCTTAATCGCATAAAGATATTCTGTTTTTTCTTCAAAATCTTTATAGATTTCTTCAACAGCAAGTGCCATACCTGCAACTCCCGGAACGTTATCCGTACCGGAACGCATACCCTTTTGTTGCCCACCACCATGTATAATCGGTTTTACCTTAACCTTTTCATTCATATAAAGAAAACCTACACCTTTTGGTCCATGAATCTTATGAGCACTAACGGATAATAAATCAACATTCATCTTCTTTGGATATATGCGAAACTTGCCAAAACCTTGCACTGCATCCACATGAAATACGGTATTGGGATTGATACGCTTAATCAAAGCACCAGCTTCTGCAATTGGCTGTACCGAACCAATTTCGTTATTTGTATGCATAATAGAAACAAGTATGGTCTGATTCGTCATTGCCTTTTCCAAATCCGCAAGACAAATAACACCGTTTGAATCTACTGGAAGATAAGTAACCTCAAATCCTTGTGTTTCGAGATAAGCGCAAGTCTGCAAAATAGCCGGATGCTCAATTCTTGTAGTAATAATATGATTGCCTGAGCGAAAATTAGCAAACGCAGTACCAATCAATGCAAGATTATCTGATTCTGTTCCACCTGAAGTAAATAAAATCTCTTTCTCCTGCACTTTCAACGTTCTTGCAATGATTTCTTTCGCATGACGAATATATTGCTCACTCTCTACGCCTTTCCTATGCATGCTGGATGGATTTCCATAATCTTCACACATAATCTTTGTCATAAGTGCTGCTACGTTCGGCAGGCAGCGGGTTGTCGCCGAATTATCTAAATAAACTTCCATATAAAATTCCTTACCTTTCCACAAGCTCTGTAAACGTATCTGATTCCTTAAGCCTATTGGAATAAGTACATCATTACTTTTATCTTAATACTAAAATATGCCATTTTCTGCATTTGGTGAGCGTTCTAATCGAAAGAACAAAAAATGTTCTTTACACATGCTACACCGTATAACATCATAGCAGAACGAATTCTATCCCGCAATGGAAATCTTAAAAAACAAGGCTGGTTTTCCTTATTTTTTTGAAAACCAGCCTTTGTTTTATCTTTTTTACAAATGTTTGTTTACATAATCTGCAACTTCCATAATATCTCTTGGCATACGACATCCAACAATATATTCTCCATCGTTATTCGAAGAACGAATAATACGCCCTTCTATCATTCTTGCCTCAGGAATCGCAAAACCCGGAATAGAAACTTTAATTCTACTTCCCACAAGATCTGCAAATTTTGCATCGTTTATTGCAATTGCAAAACCATTTGCACTGATATTAACCATCTTTCCTGCAAAGCTCTCTTTCGATGGTTGTAATTCTATACTACAGTTGTCTGTAATTGGTAGTCGAGGATACTTTCTCCGATTCTTAACAATCGGAGAAGCCTGTGTTTCAACCATATAATATCCTGCTTCTTTGCCCTTTATACTCTGTAAGGTGACCTCACTCCATTCATACAGCACACTATCTACTGCAATTTGCAACCGGAAGTCCAGTCCTTTCGTCTCCATCTGCATCGGTTTGTCATCTTCCTCCAGATAAATCACCAAGTTCTTTTCCATCTGTTCTCGAATCTCGCCTTTAAGTGCTCTACCTTTTGCAGAACCATCTGCTTGAAGAATCGTCACACGCATGCCCGGCTTTACATCCTCTATGCCCATAAAACCACCTTCTCCAAGCTCCTCAATAAGTTTTCCTACAACCTCTTCTATCTTATTTACATTATGTGCTGTTTCTGCATATTTACTAAGCATGGTCTTTGTCGTGTCATCTGCATTGCTGACACATTGAGTCATTACCTGCATAACATCACAAATTTGTTGCATATTATCTACCATGTTCTGATTAGAGGTTTCTACATCCTTCATAGCTGAATCAATCACATCAATATGTTTACCCATCTGTGTGGCATCTTCTGTAATCGTATTTACACTTTCACTTACCTGGCCTACTTTATCCGTTGTTTCCTGAATCAATTCTAACGTCTTTGTAATGGACTCTGTCATTTCGTCTGAAGTATCCTCCAAACGTTGCAAAGCATCCATAATGCGACTGGATGACTTCTGCGTTCCGTCACTAAGATTACGAATTTCATCTGCAACAACGGCAAAACCTTTTCCAGCCTCTCCCGCTCTTGCAGCCTCAATAGAAGCATTTAAAGCAAGCAGATTTGTCTGTGAAGCAATCCCATCAATGGTTCCTGTTTCTTCCTTAACCATTCCAAATTCTTTTTTGAACTCTCCTAAGATTCTCTCTACCTCTGCAGACAATGTTGCCATGGTATTGGTTGATTCTACCACTCCATCCAATTCCTTGGAACTTTGCTGTGCGTGGGAAACAGATTCCTGCACCAGCTGTAACATCTCTTCTACCAGATTGGCTACATTCTGAACCTGCGTATTGATATCTGTTGTCATGTTCATAGATGACATGGTCTTCTGATAGAGTACTGTATTATTATCAGACAGTTCATTCATACTGTTTACAACATTTCCAGCACCTTCTTTATTCTCATCTGCAAGCTCTCGAACAACGGTAACACCATCTACTACAGCGTTACTTGCTATTTTTACTTTATTAATCGTATCAACAACTCTTTCCAGATTTCCCTGAATAGACTCAGCATATGCTCCATCCGATTTGTTCATGTGGTCTATCGCTACGATAAAGCACATATAACAAAGAACGATACAAATAAACTGCCATGCATAATCCTTAACATTTAATGCTGAAGTTAACCCTTGTCCAAAATAATGATAGGCAATTGAAGTAACGAGAAAAATAACATTACCTACTGCGCACCGAAACATATATTTTTTATCCTTATACAATATCACAATACTGGTAAGCGGGAAGATATATGCAAAAGCAATATTGGTATCTGCTGTAGATATGGTAATGTAATAAAACAAACCATAGCATATCGCTACTACATATTTGTAATTGTCAGCAGCCATTCCTTTCACACGCAGATAAATAGCACCAATTAAATAAGGTACCCAGCAAAGCGGGAAAAATACAAAAATATACCGTGGCGTATGCAACCCTATTGCCAGCTCCACAATAGTAGAAATTGTTAATAGTACATTGACTATGAACCATACCATAGAAGCTTTTCTGTTTGCACTCTTTTTAAACACTTCTTCCTTGTATTCCATAGAAAATTCCATCCTTTCCTTTATGATACGTTATTCTAACTTCTTATACCATTCTACTTATAACTTTATCATACAAAGGAAATATTTGCTATTGTTTTCTGTATATTTATCTATATTTTTCAAGTTTTCTTGCTTTATTTATACATTTTCTTTTTTTCTGTCTATTTACTCTTCCAATTGATACATAATCCATGCCATTGCTGTCATCCCGGCTGTTTCTGTTCTAAGAATTCGTTTACCAAGTGTAATCGGCTTCATTCCTTGAGAAATGGCATTCTGTATCTCACTATCCTCAAATCCGCCTTCCGGTCCGATAAAAATAGCAACCGATTGTCCTGGCTTAATTGTTTCTATCAGCTTCTTTGTACCAGCCATGCCTGAAGCACCATCAAGGCTCTCTTCCATTTCATAAGGAACCAGTCTGCAATCCATATCCGCAGCATAAGCAAGTGCTTCCTTGTAGCTCATGACAGCGTGAATCTGTGGTACAATTCCACGCTTACTCTGTTTAGCTGCCGCTTCTGCAATTCCCTGCCATCTGGCAATCTTTGCTTTCGCCTTTTTATCATCCAGCTTTACAACACAACGTTGCATAGCTACCGGAATAATCTCATAAACACCAAGCTCTACCATCTTCTGAATAATCAGTTCCATCTTGTCGCCCTTTGGCAATCCTTGAAACAGATAAACCTTTGCCGGAAGCTCTACACCATCTTCCTTGATAAAACGAAGCTCACACTGCACCTCATTCTCCGTTATCGCTACAATACCACACCGATAATCTCTGCCATCGATACCGTTACTGACACTAATCTCATCTCCAGGCTTTAAACGAATCACATTTTTGATATGATTCACATCTGCTCCTGTTATAACAATATCCTTTTCTCCAATTTGAGAAGGCTCTACAAAAAAATGATACATTTTCTGTCCTTTCTATTCACTGACTATTTTCTTGCTGTAACACTTACCCATTCACCCTGATAGGTAACCTCTAACACCTCAAGTCCCGCTGCCTTTACTGCCTCAACAACGGTCTGTTCCTTATTGTCAATGATACCGGATGTAATATAGATTCCACCCTTTTTCATCTGATTTACAATGACAGGAGTCAATGGAACAAGAACATCCGCTAAAATATTTGCGACAACAATGTCATATTTCTCATAACCCACTTTATCTTGAACAGCCTTATCTGTAATGATATTACCAATCATCATATCAAAAGCCTCTGGCTGAATGTGATTTACTTCCATATTCTCACGCACTGCTTCTACTGCGCATGGGTCAAGGTCAGTTCCAACGGCATGCTTAATCCCGTACATAAGAGAAATAATTGCCAAGATACCACTTCCGGTTCCAACGTCAAGAAGCTCTGTCTCCGGTGTAATGTACTTTTTCAGCTGTCTGATACAAAGCTGCGTTGTCTCATGCATACCGGTTCCAAATGCAGTACCCGGATCAATATGAAGAATCATTTTATCCTTATCTTCTTCCTTTACCTCTTCCCATGATGGAATGACAAGAAGGTCATCAATATAGAACTGATGGAAATACTGCTTCCAGTTATTAATCCAGTCAATATCCTCTGTCTCAGATACCATAACCGTTCCTTCGCCAATCTCCATAAAGCAGCGAAGGTCTTCTAATTCACTCTTAATCTTTTCTACTATCTCATCTACGCTTATCTCTTCTCCCATAAGCTCCAAGGTACCATCTTCCTTTTCTTCTACGAAAAAGCTAAGATATGCAATACCATCATCTTCTGGTCCATCAGGCAAAATATCAACAAACATCTGCTCTTTTTCTAATGGTGTGAGAGGAATCTTGTCCTCTATCTGCGCACCCTCTAATCCGATATCATATAACGTACTAATAATAATATCCTCTGCATCTGTGATTGTCTTTACCATAAATTTTGTCCACTTCATCTTTTATTACCTCTTTCCTATCTATGTTATCTTACTCATGTGTAACCCAATTTTTCTAGTCACATCAGATCTTTTTAATACTACTTCCTTACCTATATTTAAGCTTCTTTACATCGTTTCAACAGGATAAGTTTCTCTAAATCTTCTTCTCTTGAAATATCAAGACTTTCTCCATTCTCACATATCTTTGTAAGTTTACCATCTCTTATCAGATATGCTTCTCCATATAAAATAGTCTTATCATCTGTAATCTCAATATAGCTACCATCAGGAAGAGCATAAAAACTTCTTCCCATACTGTCCGCATAGCCGATATCTTCTATCATATTCATACCGTCCAGCATCACATCCTTTAGATACTGATAATGCGATATTACCATAATATCCGTTAATCCAAGTCCCAAAATAAAACGACGATATGTCTTGTCTAACGCTTCCCCTTCAAGCTCTGGCATAGCATAAACCAAATCCGCACAATTCATCGTTCCTGCACTAATGCCAATCACGATTCCATCATAGTCAGCTATTCTGTCTCGTAGCTGAATCTCCTTGAAAAAGACATTTTGTGTTGGCACATGTCCACCAGAAAGCAATAACATATCATACTGTGCCAGATAATTCTCCTCTTGCTCTGTATTTCTATGGTCCCAAACCATCATCTCTGACACGGAGAGTCCACTCATTGGAAATGCCTGTAGAAATATATCTCGAATACTGTCATTCATCTCATATTCATCCGGTGCCGCACTAATCATAAGACACTTCGCATTCTCTTTCCAGCATTTCTTCAATTCCTCTACAAAAGCATTACTCTCATCCAACTTACATGCTGCTCTCTTTCCATCGGAAGTAAAATAATTTCCTGCCGGACTGCTCGTTAAAAATAATTTCATTTTACAAATCCCCCCCTCATTACACAACCTTACTCTATGCTTTATCACTTATTCTATCATATCGTCATACCATAAAACAATCAATCCTACACATAAAAATAGTGTCTTCGACACTTCAGCTCCCCTGCCCCTCAATCTTTGAGGGGTAGGTTTTTCTTTTGCCTTTTTTGTTCTATAATTATTTCATGAACATACTACAAGAAATATTCAAAGATAATTACGAACAAATGAT
>JAFSCH010000121.1 GCA_017436865.1 Lachnospiraceae bacterium | reverse complement strand
GTGGATTGCAGGATTATGTGGATGTGTGGAATGAGTTGAATTAGTATATTCCTTTGTTGACAAAGGAAAGTCGGAGTGTTAGAATGGCTTTATCTTAAGGAGAGAGGTGAAAAGATGAGAAGATAATTTACTTTTGATTACATGAATGTTTATGCAGTATGAGCGATATCGCCCATACTACTTGTCATGTTGCCAAAAGTGGATTATGTTCTCATAACCTCTCTTTTTGTGTGCATAAAAATGATTACAATGTTGGGTGTATTTCCTTCTTTTGATGAACCATATGAGGTTATAGTATGTAATGGAACTGTTTGGCAACGAATGGTTCTTTTTTTATTGTAACCATGAGAGGAGGAATGTATATGGCACAAATTAGTATAAATAATCTCACCTTTGGATATGAAGGGAGTTTTGATTATGTTTTTGAGAATGTTTCATTTTCGATTGATACAAATTGGAAACTAGGTTTTATTGGTAGAAATGGAAAAGGGAAGACAACTTTTTTAAATTTATTACTTGGAAAATATCAGTTTACAGGTTCCATAAGTGCATCGACGAAGTTTGATTATTTTCCTTATGAAATTGCAGAATACCAAAAGCAAATGCCTGTGGCAGAATTTATGGAAGATTTGAAGCCCGGATGTGAAATATGGAGAGTGATTTGTGAGTTGGAAGAGTTATCGGAAAGTCCAGAGATTTTGTATAGACCTTATTGTACCTTAAGTCCTGGAGAGCGTACAAAGATATTACTTGCAGTTTTGTTTTCACAGGAAAATGAGTTTTTATTAATTGATGAACCGACGAATCATCTTGACCAAAATGCAAGGGAGTGTGTGAAGGTGTATTTGGCTTCTAAAAAGGGTTTTATATTGGTTTCTCATGACAGAGATTTGTTGGATGCATGCACAGACCATTGTCTGGTATTGAATCGTTGCAGTATCGAAGTACAAAATGGTAATTTCTCGGTCTGGTGGGAGAATAAGCAACGTAAAGATAAATTTGCGATAGCACAAAATGAGAAACACCGAAAGGAGATTCAAAAGTTGAACCATGCGGCAGAACAGGTTGCTAAGTGGGCAGATAAAAATGAACGCACCAAAATAGGATTTGATCCGATAAAAGAACATGACAGATGCTTAAGCACAAGAAGTTTTATCGGAGCCAAAACAAAAAAGATGCAGAGTCGTGTAAAGCAGATGGAAAAACGAATTGAAAGAGAGATTGAGGAAAAGGAGGGTCTTTTAGAAGATATAGAATATCCTAAAGATTTAAAGTTGTTTCAGCTTGTTCATTACAAAAATAGTCTTGTTAATGTAAAAGAATATAGTTTGCAATATAAAGACTCAGATAAACCAGTGTTTCAAGGGCTGTCTTTTGACATTAATAAGGGTGATCGTGTTGTATTATCCGGAAAAAACGGAAGTGGAAAGACAACAATTATTAGAAAAATCCTAGAAAAATGTAATTCCGATATAGGTGTTTGTGTAATTGAAGAAGGACTATGTGAGGTGGCAAAAGGTCTTGTTATTTCATATGTTGGTCAGGAAACAATCGGACTTAAAGGTAATGTTACAAATTATTGTAAAACGCATGATTTGGATAGGAGTTTATTTTGTACCATACTTCGGCAGCTTGATTTTGGACGAGAGCAGTTTGCCAAAAATATGGAAACTTACTCGGAAGGCCAGAAAAAGAAAGTTTTGTTGGCGACTAGTTTACTTACACCGGCACATCTTTATATTTGGGATGAACCATTAAATTACATTGATATTTTTTCGCGGATGCAGTTAGAAAGATTAATTTTAAAGTATGAGCCAACCATGCTATTTGTTGAACATGACAGGAAATTTTGCGAAAAAATAGCAACTAAGGTAATTGAATTATAATTTGAAAGGAGATTTGCTTTATGAAAAATATATTTGTAGAAGGTATTCAAGGCTCAGGAAAAAGCACGCTGATAAATAATATTGTGAAGTTTAATCCTGAGTTACATGTATGTAGGGAAGGAGATTATTCTCCGATAGAATTGGCTTGGTGTGCTTTAATGTCGAAGAAGGAATATGAGGCTGTTTTGGAAAAATACAATTCGATAAGGGATGAAATTATAAAAAATACAGTTAGGGAACAAGAGAATTATATCATTACTTACACTAAGATAATTACGGATATTCCGGGATTTTATAAAGATTTGGAGAATTATGAAGTCTATAATGGGCGAAAAACTTTGGCGGAGCTAAAGGAAATTATAGTAACAAGGTTTAAAAATTTTACAGATACAGGATATTTATTTGAATGTTCTTTCTTTCAAAATGTAATAGAGGATTTAATTTTGTTTCATATTCTTAGTGATGAAGAAATTATAGAGTTCTATCGCAATTTATTTAGGTGCATTGATGCAAAGAAGTTTATATTATTTTATCTCTATAGTGATAAGTTGGAAGAGAATATTAAAATAATTCAAAAAGAACGCTGTGATGAGAATGGAAATGAGTTATGGTATCAGATGATGTTAGAATATTTGGTGAACTCTCCCTATGGGAGGAAACATGAATGTAGTGCTTTTGAGGATATGATCAGTCATTTTAAACACAGGCAAGAGTTAGAATTACGTATAGTAAAAGAAATAATAGGTGAAAATGCAGTTATTCTTCCAGCTAAAGAATATGATGTAAATCAAATTAGAACTTTGATTGGTTTTCATAATAAAATCAGTTATAATATAAGGCATATGAACAACAAGGAAATAGCATTGCTGGATGATTTCCTGTATGAAGCAATTTTCATTCCAGAAGGTGTAGATGCACCGCCAAAAGAGATTATAAATGCACCGGAATTACAGATTTATGTGCAGGATTTTGGCAAGCAGGAAGGAGATATTTGTTTTGTTGCTGAAGTTGACAAAAAGATAGTCGGCGCTGTCTGGGTTCGTAATATGGATGATTATGGACATGTAGAAGATGGTGTTCCGTCTTTTGCCATATCGTTATATAAAGAGTATCGAGGTCTTGGGAT
>JAFSCH010000050.1 GCA_017436865.1 Lachnospiraceae bacterium | reverse complement strand
TTGCAACATTAAAAGTTACAAGCAATACAAGCACAAATCCTACTAAAATTATAAGTGCTGACGACAATGCAATTTTAATCTTTAATGAAAACGCCTTCATAAATACCACCTTTCTAACAATTTGCAATTTTCTTTAATTTTATCTACTTATTGCAACTATTCATTTTAATTATCAGTTATTTTAATTTTAACATTGATATTCATTTTTGTACAGAATAAAAAGTGTCGAAAAAATTGTTTCATTTTCTGACACTTCACTTAGTCTCTACCATTATTAACCTTACCTTTTCTCTTCTTTACGCTAACCATGCCCTTCGCGCCCCTGACCGCTTTATTTGTAACGTTCACTTTTGCAATTCTAACAATCAGATTCGTACTTCGTAGCTTTTAAGCTAAAGAACTTTGATTTTTTATCATTTTAACAGGATGTACCGGATAGCTATTTTATAACTATCCAGCTCTTCCTGTTACTATATTTATCGGATTTTATTTTTCTTAGTTAATACCTTTAACCAAAAAATACTTTTCTATACTTGCTTGTAATAACAATAGAATTAGCCATCTCATCATGGTATATCATTCTGAAATGGCTAATTAAGTTTATATTATAACGTTATTTTGATATCTATAGTTTTCAAATCTATAGTACATTTTTGGTCGCAATCACATCTACACCCGTTCCAGCTACATCTGCAAGAACTACGTCACCGATATGTACTGGTGCTTTCACGACCACATCCTTTAATGCTGTTACGCAATCAAAAATTTTTCCTTTAGGAATATCTTCTTTTGTCTTTACAGATACTGCTGCCAACGTACCACCTTCTACCTTTACCGACGAAGTAACTATTTTTACTGTAATCTGTTTCAAATCAGGATAACTTTTAAGCTGCCTGCGCTTCCTGAGATACAAAATCCACCAAGTCATGTACATGAAGCACATTCCCACATGCAAATACACCTTCCACATTTGTTTCCAATGATTCATTTACTAATGGACCTGATGTCACAGGACTCATCTCTACCCCAAGCTCACGTGACAATTCATTTTCCGGAATCAATCCACATGATAAGAGCAAGGTGTCACAAGAATAGAACTCTTCTGTTCCCGGAATTGGTCTTCTATTTTACATCTACCACTTTTTTCAAATGCCACTTTATCCATTCGAAAATCAATAACTACATTTTGAAAATCTGAGTATTGTGAATATAAATATTCATTTTGTGGCACACCACTTGTCACGTAAAGATTTCTGATGATTTCATTCTCATTATAAATCTCTAGTAACTATTCAGTACCTTCATAGTTACGTGTCAAAATCCATTTAAAATTGCTTCGCAATGGGATTTTGACTTTCCAAATCTACGTTTTCTTACGGCATACGCAGTAAATGCGCATGCCTGCTGAACAGTTACAATCTCTACATTAGCAGTAGGATACATCAAGACCATTCTTCGCAGTTCTTCCCATAAAGCTATACTTCTCTCATCCCATCCACGTGCTAGAATTCTCTTAATCAGTTGAACTCCCTGTGTTGCAGTCCATTCTGCTTTATTTAAAGCTACTGTTTCTTGTTTTGTATAATCTCGAGGTAATTTCTTTGCCATATCTACCACTGCCTGTAATTCAGGCGGAATTAATCGTTTTTCCATTTCATTTGGATTAATTTTTCCAAGCAATTCCTTGTCTGCATAAATAGAAATTAATGAATTTTTCATATATGTACAGGTTCGTCATAATCTATTTTTTTCCACTCTTCATTCTATGCATCACAGACATTTACATTTTTAGACTGTGACTCAGTGCCCTACATTATATGCTTCTATGTTCATCTTACATCGTTACTCCTTCCTAACACTTACAGAAAATCTCCGTCGTTCTATAACTAAACAACGGAGATTAAATTATTCTATTCATATACTATAGAATTCTTCGCAAAATTCCTGATACTTCACATAACCATAAATTACTCTATATTTAATCCAAATCTATAAAGTTCATTCATCTTTTCCTGTGCGTGTTCTGCTTCCTTTTTACGCATAATTGCATTTCTATCACTTAATATAGCCAGCATCTCATCTACGACTTCTACCTCTGGTAAATGAGAATAGTGTGATAAATAACCAATCATTCTAGTTGCCGTATAGTCTGTATTCAGATTCCTTGTAACGAGGTCACAAAGATTTTCCGGATACCCTCTTTCGAGCATCATCTGATATAGTTGCATACTAATTTCTGTTCTTGGTTTCATAAACTCCTACCTCTTTCGTAATTATTCAGTACCTTCATAATTACGATGCAAAAATCCATATAAAATCGCTTTCGCTATATTTAGGCACCGCTTTCTCTCTTCACCTTTTAGATTCAAAAAATTTATATTAAAATTACCATCGACATATCCTTCTTCATCCATATATGCACCTGCAAGTCTCACCAAATGAGAGCGGGTTGCTGTCATTCTGCGTGTTAATTCCAACATATCTTCGCGTAAAATTATATTCTATACCTCTACCTTTGATAATAATTTCTTATATAAATTGTCTACACATATTGCTCCAAATGGTGCTGTTAGCAAAATAGACACTACCGCCACAGTCAGAACTATATCTCCACATGCTAATCCCATTGCAAGCGGTATTGTTCCAATGGCTGCTTGTACTGTTGCTTTGGGTGTATATGCAATGGCACAAAATAATCTCTCTTTTTTATTTAATTTCGTTTTAGTAAGCGACAATGCAACTCCTATCATGCGGAAAAGCAGTGCCAATAACACTAATAGAATTACTACGATGCCAGCCCTCAAGGCATACTGTATATCAACTGCAATTCCTACCAATATAAATAAGAATATCTCAGCACCAATCCATAGTTTATTATATTTCACAGATAGTCTTTTTGCCAACACAACATATTTTTGATTCATGATGATACTCATGCTCATAATGGCTAGCAATCCCGATACCGTTACAATACCTTCTAATCTATTTTGAATTTCCAATACCAAAAAAGAAACACTAAGTATGATAAGCACTTTTACCGAATCGCGCATATGATATCGTTTAAAAAAACACACAAGAAGCATTCCAACTACTCCTCCTAACAATACTCCCAGAAGAATAGAAATCGGTATTTGCATAAAACTTGTTACAGATATTTTCCCTGTTGATGCCAAAGTAGTAAATGCCGTAAAAACAACAATTACAAATACATCATCTACGGATGCACCTGCCAAAATCAACTGTGGAATACTCTTTTCTTTCCCATATCCCTCATCTATCAATTTTATCATTCTTGGCACAACTACGGCAGGAGATACCGCAGCTATTACACTTCCAATAATAGCTGCTTCTATGGCTGATACGCCTAATAACAACTGCGCAAAAATAATTGTTCCAATCATTTCAACGCATGCCGGAACAAAACACATAAGTATCGCTGGTCTTCCTACTTTCTTCAAGTCCGAAAGATTTAGCGATAATCCTGCTCTCGTTAAAATAATTACCAATGCTATCTGCCTCAAATCGGCTGATATTGCAATAATCGATTCATCTATCATGTTCAGGCAATATGGACTGAGTACAATTCCAACTATAATCATTCCTAGCAGACTTGGTAATTTCATCTTTGAAAACAACCACCCCACTAATAAACCTAACAACAAAATAACTGCAATACTCGTTAACATATACTCCTCCTCTGTCGCAGTCACTAAAAAGGCTGCTACCTAACGGTATCCTCTCACTTTTTTTCCGTACTTTACTTATCACTGCAACATTTCTTCCACAATTTCTGTTGCACATCTTATCATTTCAGGGCATGTACTATGAAACAAATCCATTTCCTTTATCTTTACCATATCTTCTGGCTTTGACACGTCATATCCGAGTAGCTCTCTGCATACGACGGTTCCTTTTTTCTCAATAAAACGGGTCATAAAATCTTCCGCAATTTTATACGCATTTCTCCTTTTCTTGCACCACCACCAAACTGCGTCGCAACTTTAAGTGCCATCTCCTCTGATAAACCAAAATCCGATGCAAATGTTGCTAATACCGCCTGAGAACAATTAAACCCATTCTTAAAATAGTTCGCTGATTTCTCCACTTTACTTTCTAACTTCATTTCAACACATCCTCCACTGCCATGCAAGCCTCGTTATATAATCTTAAGGACTCCATTACTTGTTCTCGCTTATGCTCCGGTATTTGCTCCAATATCATTTTAAATCTGTCATACATATCATGTTCAATCTTCTCAAATCTTTCTTGCCCTTTGGGCAATAAATGCAGCGTGACAAAACGCCTGTCTTCTGTTGATGGCTTACGTTCCACATAGTCTTTCTGCACTAAATCTTCTACCAAACGACTTACACCACTTTTATCAATGCGTAAAATTTCTGCCAATTCTTTTACTGATATACCCGGTTTTCTTCCAATCTCAACAATTAAAAAACATTGTGTTTTATTAACACTGCCGCAGCAGCAATCCGCACTATTGATATTTCCAAAATGACATTCTAACTGTCGTGTATACTCACGAAATTGTTTTACTAAGTCCAAATCCATTCCTCCCTCTCAAGTAGTTTTCTCATTATACTTCTTATAGTTGTATTAGTCAACTATTTATTGCCGCAACTATCTTTGCAATTCTTTGAAATTTACCTCTTGGTTTTTAACAGTTATTATTACTTTTGCCCTATTATTTTTCAGTTTTTATATTGACATTTTTATCTTTTTCTGATATATTCAAATTATCAAAAGGGACCGCAGAGCCGAGAGGTTGGCTTGGGTTTCATATAGATGAATCTAATGAAAGAGAGGTACAGTCCACCAAACACATAAGCGCATTCGTTTTATATTAGATTTGAAACATGATTATCTTTGAAAAGAAAAAGTACAATAAGTACAAATAAAATCATAAGAACATTCAAACAAAGAATATGAAGCGAAGAAGAAAAGGATTAATGAACCAAAACTGAATAAGGTGCCATATTAATTTCGAAAAATATTTTATCAGCGTAAATCTATGAAGCGAGGTAAAGTCCATTGGAATCAAATGAAATAGTTTAAGAGACTACATCAATATAATCGATGATTGATGTAGTCTCTTTTCATATCTCGTATTATTGGGAATAATACTCTTCTCCTGTTTCCAGACATATACAGCCTAATGAATTGCCATACACTTCCAGCAATTCATCAGACACCTCTTCTTCTATCAGTTTATATAACTGTGATAATAATAACAGTGCTTCCTGATCATGATTTCCCATGAACAAAATGATATTATTATGTTTTGCAATATCTAATAAAACCTTCATACCATTAGATCCTCGATCCACCACATCCCCTAAGATGTATAGCCTATCCTCTGTTGAAAATTCTATTTTTGCTAACATTTCTACATATTTATCATAACACCCATGAATATCAGACATTACATAAGTCATACCCTATTCTCACCCTCTTTTTCTCTATATTACCTGCTGCCACATCAAAGTCCTCCGGTAATAGCTGCTGTATCTGTTCCTTACTAATATTTTTTCCTGCCATCGCACTCATAAGTCTTCTGCTTTGTTTCATCATTGCCTGCTCCAAAACGTTTCTGACATAACGACCATTACCAAATTCTTCTTGCAACACAGCTTTTGCAAAGATACCTCGACATTTTTCAAGTGCCACATCACTGCAGAGGTATCCCTTCTCTCTTACCATAAGCTTTAAAATCTCCACCATTTCCGTTTCATTATAATCCGGAAAATCCAGATGAAATGCAATTCTACTACGCAAACCTTCGTTCCTATTTAAGAACTGTTTCATCTTTTCCGGGTATCCTGCAAAGATAACAATGACATCAGAACGATGATTTTCCATTTCATCAGCAATTTCCTTTCATTATCCCACTATTCTTTCGCTTGTTTTATGCTACCAACAGTATCTTATACATTAAACTTTTCAATTAATTCCTTCAAAAGATTTAGGCTTGTCTCACTTTCTCGCAGATGCTCATAACCTTCTAATGTCTTTTTAACCGCATCTCCGGATTTCTCCGCTATCAGATTTACCCCATCAGCAGACTCTGTAATCGTGCGGTTTACATTATCCATTGCATCCACAATCTGTGTAATTTTATGACTCAATTGAGAAATCTCAGAATAAATATGCTGCATCGATTCTGCAAAACTTTCTGCATCCTTTTCGTAACGTTCGCCTACCTGACCAAAGGTACTATAATCTGTAACTACAGTATCTTCCAGGAAATTCATAATGACCTGAATGCATTCTGTCATATTAACGACAGCTTCATTGACCTCTTTTACAATCTCGTTGATGCCGTCTACAGTCCGGAATGTTTGATTAGCCAGTGCTCCGATTTCCGTTGCAACCACAGCAAAACCACGTCCGGCCTCTCCCGCTCTTGCGGCCTCAATATTGGCATTCAATGCCAACAGATTTGTCTGGGAAGAAATATTCCGGATATCATCCGTCAATTCATTAATCTTTGCAACAACTTTAGATTTTTCGATTGCTTCTTCCGTACGTTGTCTCATGTCTGCATAAATGCCCATTGCTTTCTCATTGGAAGAACTCGTAGTATCACGAAGATCTCTCGCTCTGGTCATAATAGCTCTCGATTCCTGCTGTTCCCGTTCGGACAATTCACGGATTTCTTCTGCATTTGTCTGGATTGCGTCAATATTGCTTACAATCATGGTTACACCGGCGGAAGTCTCTTCCATACCGGCTGCCAGTTCCTGGGTAGTTGCAGAATTGTCCTCTGAAATAGAATTGTTTTCTCCCATCACATCATCCAGACGCTTCATGTTTTCAATCAAATCGTCTTTAACACGCTCCATGTTTCCTACCAGCTCACGCAGGACGGAACGCATCTCATTTACCGCCTTTGCCATAATACCGGTTTCATCACGTTTTTTCATTAATTTGTCAATGTCTTTTGCACGTTGAAAGTCCAACTGTGCTGTCTGCTTAATAATTTCTGTAATTCGTTTAATCGGTTTTGCAATGGTACTTCCTATCAAAACTCCAAGCACTATAGAAACCACGAGTCCCATAGCAAGGAACATCAATATCTGAACAGAAAGGGCATTTGCAGATGCTGTAATTTCCTCTACAGGTGCTGTTAATACAAGCTTCATGCCATTCTTAAGTTCCACATAAGACAAATATTTCTCCTCGCCGTTGATGCTGTACTGCAACGTCTCTCCTTGCTTGGAAGCATCTAATACGAAATTCTTAACCGAAGTCAGTTCTCCACCATTGTATTCCGCCAAATCAGTACCTGACTCAATCTCTTTATGATACAGTACACTACCAGTAGAACTTACCACAAAAGAATATCCTGTATCAAAAGCAATCGCTTTATCTACCAAAGATGTCAACTGACCAAAATCAATATCCATTCCGATGATTCCAACAGATGTACCATCTTCATAAAGCGGAACCACATAGGAAATCATATAAACATTTATATTTGCATTTAAATACGGATCCATCCAAAGAGGTGCCTTGTTCACTACCGGTATGTAATACCAGCCTACATGAGTTGCATCAGATGGGTCATACATACTAAAATCCGTTGGTGTTACGCTGTCAAATGCAGACTGCGTATCATTACGCGTCAAAAAGATACCGGAAGTCGGTTCCGCAAATTCCGGATTATAACGTATATAAGCAGTAATTGCACCGTCCGTATGCTCCGCAAAAGTATAAAAATCTTCCAAAAGTTCATTTGTATAATTGCTTTCATACTCACTATTGTTTTTAAACTTAGGAAAATCCAACCTTCTCATGGCAATATCGCTTAGCGTATCCACCGACTGCTCAATTCTAGAAATCAGGGCATTGATTTCTTCACCCGTATTCTCGCAGGTTAGCACCAACTCCTTTTCAGCCGCGGCATTGGATAATTCTCTGGTATCAGAAATGCTGAGCAGACTAATAATAGATGCCGTAATCAACGAACATATCACAATTGCAACAGTAATTTTCATTCGTATAGATTTCATAGTAATGCCTCCTTGTGTATAATATATTCTTTTTTCTCCTTCATTACTTTTTTTACTCGCCATCAAACTCAAAATTTTCTTTCATTTTAGACTAATTATAACATATATACAAACTAGTTGCCATCAAACTCAAAATTTTCTTTCATTCCAAACCAATTATAACATATATACAAACTAGTTGCCACAAAATTCAAAACATAAACTGGGTCCACATTTGATAAAGATAAAAACAGACCTTGAAACGAGGAATTTGATTGGCTCATTGCAAGGTTTATTACTTATTTTTTATTCGGTTGTCAGACTAATCCATTATGCATTTTCAGGATAAATGACGTTGCACTTTAACAGGTGGCATTTCTGCTATTCATACTTGTTGGTACTTATTTATTCTGTTCCGCTAAAATTACTTCTCTGCCCTCATCTACTTTATAAGAAGCTCTCATGTATTCAATCGGCATCAATTCTTTCTTATTTCCGTTTAATGTTTTTATTACCTCCTCGGTTACTAATGGATGATAGAATCCTTCATCTGCAAGCAGCACACCTTTTATCTGCTTATATTTTCCCTTTTGAATCTCCTTATAACCTCGTAAGCCTGCTTCTTTCTCTTCTTTCTGATTCTCTGTCTTACTGATTTCAAATTCTCCATTATCTCTAACCAGATCCCACATATAATTGGAGTAAAAGAATATTTCTGTTATGATACCTACCATTTCCTTTTGCATATCAGCTTCTGTATAATACTTTTCAGAACCTCTGCTCATCATGGTTCCTTCTGTAATCAGGACATCCACTTTTCTTTTGCCATTTTTCTTTACAAGCTTTTCGATTACTTCTATCATTTTGCTTCCGCGGTAACCATGCAACCGATAGTCACCCGTATGTAAAATCACCTTATTAGGCGTTTCCACCAAAAACATATGCGCATCATAAGCAGAATGATCCACGGAATAAAGAGTTACCTTAATATCGCCAATCTGATTTCCTCTGTATACTTTGATATAGGTACTCAATCTGTTCCTCCTGATTCATAGCACTGTATTGTTTCCTTTAAATATTGAATATACTTTTGCCTCATAGATTCTGGACTTTATATCACGGCATTGGAACCATAAGCGGCAAGCCACTGGTAAAAGCCAGGATTATCACTTACTTTTTTAACTCTTCTACTTCTTTCATAGGCTTTACCGGTTCCTCAAGTACCTTTTTATTTCCTGCACTAAGCTCATAATATTGAAACCGAATCTGTTTATGTTCAGCTATCGCTCTCATAATAGTATCATACTTTATTTTAAACTTAGCATCTGCAATCTTTATCGCTTCATCTACATTTGTTGTCAGCTTGATAATGCTTTCTCCATCCTTCGTAGCTAGCTTCTTAATTTTCCTGATTAACTTATTAGAATCTTCTAAGGTAAGAAATCTGGCTGCCGCAACAGAATCCGCAAGGATTTTTAGTTCGAAATCTTCAAAATCCTGGTCTATCATATACCAGCCAAGATTGTGATTCTCATCTGTTTTCTTCATAATATCTAAAATATATAAAATTTTAAGCTTATTATTTTCAGCCATAATTTTGACCTCTTTTCACTTGCTGTACCAAATATGTCTCAACTATAATATCAGCTATACTTGTATATTTTGTATATTTTTTATATACCTTTATACAAAATATACCAGATACGCTGTTCCAAAAACATCGCATCTGGTATTTATACATCATTTTCTAATAAATTATCACTTATTAAATCGGTCGCTTTATAATCCTCTTATTATATTTAAATAATCTTGTCTTTGATCAACTACTGCATATACTGTAACTACCTTTTGTTTTTCATCAATCTTATAAAACACCAAATCTTTTTCCGTTATCAGTACTTTATAGCCCTGTCTTCGTAGAACCATATAGCGAGGTAATGTACCTATATGAGGATTATCTGCCAATAACATAATTTGTTCTTCCAGCTTCTCCAATTTTTCCAAAGCTACCTCTACTCCAAACTTCTCAGCAATATCAAGAATAATCTTATGAATTAAAGCATCCGCTGTGTCAGTTCTCGCTACAGTATAGTTAGCCATTATACTTCTCCTTTAGTATTGCGCGTAAATTCATAAATGTATCTTCCATAGGTGCAACTCTTCCGGCATTAACATCTTCTTCAGCTTCTGCAAGAATCTCTAGAAGCTCTATTCTCGCTTTCATACGATTATATTCCTCATAACCAAGAGAAACGGTATCACCTCTGCCATTGACAGTTATAATTACCGCCGTTTTATCTTCTCTACACTGTTTAGATATTTCATTATAATGATTTCTTAAATCTGCTGATGGTCTAATTTTTTCCTATAAAGCTTTCATACCACACCTCCATTTTTATAGACAAATCATATCATATTTTGTCTATATCATAAAGTTATAATTCACAATTGTTACACTTATACATCACACAATTTAGTATTTAAATAATAGCCCTCAAATTTGTATTAATCCTCCTCCAGTTGCGCTAACGAGTCAAAATAACGATTCATACATTCATTTTGAATGGATATTTGCTCAGCTAATGTATCTACTTTATCAATATCCTCCGGCCATTCGTCTCCCTCTTCGATTTCTTGCTTGGTCAACCGTCAGCAACCTCAAATTGGCATACTCTCCCATCATCTGATTCCAGTACAACCAATGTCTTTAATGGTTCCCCTGGCATTCTTTCTTCACAGCCATAGTCTGCTTCTTGTAATTGTTTTACTGTCCACATATCGTCTAGCCTCTCATTTCTTCTTTCCCACATCAATCATCCATATTTATCCGCTTATCATTGTTTTGGTTCGCTCTTCACGCACAAATACGGATTCATATTTCTGCAAGCCAAATCTATGTACAAACAATTCACACTTACACAAAAATATATAATATGGATTTAATCCTTCTTCGAATAAGCTTTCAAAATTACCCTGTCCTTTTGAAATAATCACATCTGCTCTCTTAAGTAATTGCTCCACTTCCGGACTCACTCTCTTTAATACGGTACCCGATGCAGCATTTCCATTGCCAATACAGGTTACCATATCTGTTAATCCTACTTCCTTTGCATCTTCCAGCGTTGCATCGTTTATTACGGCTTCTCCACGCACCACCACAATAATTTGCAGTTCTGGATAACACTTCTGTAAGCATTTGATAAATAGTTTGTCCAACACAATTTCTCCACAATTATCGGTAAGATACACTAATCTGGATGCCTGCTCCAAATCGTTTCTAAAATGCACATACTCATCCTCTGGCACACTTTCCTTCTTAGCTCTGTCTAATAGTGTATCGAGAGTCTGCTCATTTACATTTTCTACTGCCGAAAAATCAATATAATTACCGGCACTAACATACTTAATACATTCTTTTATACAATCATCAGCTTGCTTAATCCTAAACCAGATTTCGCTCTCCTTTGGCAAAAGCAGCTGATTATACTTATGTTTTATCTCTGTGTAATCTTCCTCTTCTCCCCAAAAAGAACGATATAATTGATTGATTCTTTCTGCCAAGGCAGGCGCAGATTCTGATGAACCATAGTTATCTAGTATTTCCTGTACCTGTTCTATATACTTCGCCTTCCTATTTGCATCTAAATAATCTGATATTATCTTTTCCTGCTTAGATAATAAGCAAGATATACACATCGTATTTACTGTCATTTATGCCTCCACTCTATATTCCGCATATACTCTTCTATTTCAGTCTCCTGCTAAACACCTCATAATTCTCCATATCTCTCGGCGTGCAATAAACCGCAAACTCAATCACTTTAAAATCATACAAATATTCTTTTATTACTGCCACCATCGCTTCTGAAACAACATACGGTGAATTCGAAAATGCGCCACATCCAAACGCTCCCAGAATAACTACATCTTCCTTTTCTTTCTTCGCTATATCAAGAATGCGTCTCATTCGCTTCTCATGCAACGATTTTAAGTCTTTATCCTTCATTCTCACAGACCCTTTCCCGCTATCCGGATTCATCGGATTACTTGGTCTTTCTCTCAGATTTGGTGCGGCACATGTAATTACATCAACCTGATACCAGTCTGTCTCATCCAAAAGCTCCGGTGTATCTGTGTCTGTTTTGAATACCACTACTTCCGGCGTATAGATACAATCATCGTTATATGTTGCATCCATTTTATCTGCTTTCAACATCTGACGATGTCTGTTATGAAATCCTTTCACTATATCCGGTTCTGATATACTAAAATACAAAGTACTGCAACGGCAAATAGCTTCCTCCTGTGCACTTGAGCCATGTGTCACACCTCCACCCGGATTGGTGGCAGAAGCAAAATTATGTACACACACCTTCTCCCCTTTATATGCCCCTGCTGCTTCAAGACTTCTCTTCTTCGAAACAGTTACTTTTGCCGGTTCTGAAAATCTATGTCCAGATTCAACCTTAACCGTATCACTTTCCTGCACAATATATTGTTTCTCATTGGAACTTGCTATTGCTGCCGCAAGCTTTTCGCTTGTTTTACACTGTCGTTCTGTATCCTGAAATATCTCAATATTTCTTGTTCTTTTATCATACATTTTCCATATCACAACTCCTTTGTTTTATATATAGTGTAACCTTCATAATAATAGCTATGGTCGATGCCTTTCATATAAACTTCTCTATCATCAATCTTATCAGTCAAAGCCTGTTTTAATGTGTGTTTGATTTCTACATCTTTTATGGGGCTTCGCTCCATTGCCATTAAATAATCATCTTTGTCAACCAAGCTCCAATCAATTACAACCCCTAATTCTTTTTTCAATATTAAGTCCAGCCAAATTCTTGTACTTCGACCATTCCCTTCACGGAACGGATGTGCAATGTTCATTTCAACATACTTTTCTATAATTTCATCAAAAGTTGACTGAGGCATTTTCTCAACACCTTCTAATGCTGCCTGCAAATACATAACTGGAGCAAATCTGAAATTTCCTTTTGCAATATTCACAGTTCTTACTTTTCCAGCGAAATCATAGATTTGCTCAAATAAGTATTTGTGTATTTCAGCAAGTGTTTTAAAAGTTCCGGCTTCAAGGCTATTTAAATATCCGCTTTCAAAAAGCTCAATAGCTCTCTTTTTACTTACTTTTTCCTCTGTCTTTGCCAATTCGACAGAGTCTGTAATTCCAAATTTATTTTCTAAAGCCATAATTCTTCCCTTCCTAAATATGCTAATGATATTTTTTAACAAATCCATTCAATCAATTAACTTGATAATATTTCTCAACTCATCGTCTCTCTATATCTACGCTTGAAATTTATCAAATTCATAATTTCCTTTTTGTCTATATCGGAGAGCTCTGAAAAAATTCTTGCAAATGCTCTGACTTCATTCTCTTCAGATACATCTCCATATAATAATTCATCAGTAGTTACACCATAAAGTTCTGAAAACTTAGTCAGTTCATCAGTAGTTACTTTACGTGTACCAGCCTCGATAGCAACTATTGTTGTCCTGGTCATCCCCAATTGTGTCGCTACAAATTCTTGAGAAAGTTTTAAACTCTTACGCACTTGCTTTAATCTTTCATTCATATTAATCTCTCTCCTTTCATCAATCACTATATACTATACTCTTAATGAAAGAAATATACAACATCAAGTGTCAGAAATCATGACATTTTAAGTTCTCCACAAATTTTTCAGGCGTATTTCGTACACTCATCTGCAACAAACCCAGACCTAACTATTGATACCAGTATTGATTTTGACTCTACGGCTGCTGCCTTTTCCAGTGCAAAAGAGGGAGACGCTGGATACGCAGAGTTTACTGTAGAGTTCAAACCACATGCTACTGCAGAATATTCTAATGCAAGCTGGCAAATTATAATATTCTGTACCTTATACCGACTTGGTTAATACAAAGTTTGCAAGTGATGTAGCTAAATAAATATCGATCGTTATTCAAGTTAAAAGCAGCCTAATAGGCTGCTTTCGTACTTTTCATCTTGTATTACCCTCTAGAGTTCAGACCTCCAAACACCATTTTCCATCTCTACTATAATTCATTGATTCTTTCTGCCAAGGCCGGCGCAGCTTCTGCTGAACCACCAGAAAGAACTCTCTCGCTTTTATATAAATTTTCGTTACGGAAAGTTCCTGCCCATTCATAAATATCGCCAAATAAATATTTATAAAACATTAATCAAATGCATCATATCATAAGTATATTCTATCCTGCCTTGCATCAAGCCCGAGAAATTTAACTGTTACTTTCTGAATTTCAAATTTTTCAAAAGCTCCTTCTCACGAATGTTATACTTGTTTATCCACACGGATATCTTCACCACATACATGCAATATTTCAATCCACTCTTCCGCGTAGGAAGAGACTCTGCTGCCATGATGTAAGCCATATTCACACTTATTTCAATCCACTCTTCCGCGTAGGAAGAGACCGTAATTATTACAATTCAACGCTTTACAATGTCTATTTCAATCCACTCTTCCGCGTAGGAAGAGACCTTTTCATTTTTTTCCCTTTCTTTCCGTTTGAACGATTTCAATCCACTCTTCCGCGTAGGAAGAGACATTCGGCTGAGGTGTGACATTGTTCACTCCTGATATTTCAATCCACTCTTCCGCGTAGGAAGAGACCGCCCTTGATAGTTATGATTTGAGGAAAACCATTATTTCAATCCACTCTTCCGCGTAGGAAGAGACAGATTCCGAGACCGGAGAACTCAACGAAAACGGCAAATTTCAATCCACTCTTCCGCGTAGGAAGAGACGAAAACACAATCATACGGACTTGTTGCAATGGTATTTCAATCCACTCTTCCGCGTAGGAAGAGACACTCTTCATGTAGTTGGGAAAGATACTAGGGTTATTTCAATCCACTCTTCCGCGTAGGAAGAGACCCCGCGAGCTATGAGCGGGATTTAGGAATATCGAAATTTCAATCCACTCTTCCGCGTAGGAAGAGACGACTTTAGCGACATATACTTGCTTCAAAGAGTTTATTTCAATCCACTCTTCCGCGTAGGATAGACACTCGTCTGTAAATAAATCTATGTCGGTAGATTTTGATTTCAATCCACTCTTCCGCGTAGGAAGAGACAATCCCGAGCGACTATGACGGTAGTTATATTGATATTTCAATCCACTCTTCCGCGTAGGAAGAGACACATTTACGAATAAAATTGTATATATCTAGGACAATTTCAATCCACTCTTCCGCGTAGGAAGAGACATCGTATGCATTAAAATCTTTATTCGTTACAAAATTTCAATCCACTCTTCCGCGTAGGAAGAGACGTTGATACGTTGGGCGAAAACGTTGATACACTGAGTATTTCAATCCACTCTTCCGCGTAGGAAGAGACCAAAAGAAGATTGATTTTCTCACATCCGAGCAAAATTTCAATCCACTCTTCCGCGTAGGAAGAGACAGTAATCGTTGAATATGTAGGTATTGCAACAGATATTTCAATCCACTCTTCCGCGTAGGAAGAGACTTTTCCGCGCGGTGTGTGGGCTGTGTATGCCGATAATTTCAATCCACTCTTCCGCGTAGGAAGAGACATCTCAGCTATAACCTCATCATATCCTTTAATCATTTCAATCCACTCTTCCGCGTAGGAAGAGACGTATCTGCACCGCTGTTTGTTTCCGTAGCATTGTAAATTTCAATCCACTCTTCCGCGTAGGAAGAGACAAAGTATACATGATTCTGTTGCTTGCCTTTTCTTATTTCAATCCACTCTTCCGCGTAGGAAGAGACAAAATTAAACGGTAAACCTAAACCCAGTATATAACATTTCAATCCACTCTTCCGCGTAGGAAGAGACTGTAAATGTCCTGTTATAGAGTTAAGGAAAAATAATTTCAATCCACTCTTCCGCGTAGGAAGAGACTAATATAGGTGTTACCACTACACAGCAAATGATTATTTCAATCCACTCTTCCGCGTAGGAAGAGACAGCAAATTTAACCAATCATTCACTACTAAAATTGGTCAATTCGCATCACCATGTACACATACATAGTTTTTAACATAAGCAAATACTATCATGAACATTTTATTTTTTCACATTTTAACACAACTTTCGGTGCGAACCTACATATCCTTTTGTGTGTACTTACACTTCGCACTACTATAATATAAGCGTTCCCTCTTGATGAAAGGTTTCTTTTATACCAAAATGTTCAATTTTGTTTTGATAGCTATTTCCAAGATAATAAAATCTCAAGCTATCCTTGTTAGTATCAATAATTTCTAACAAGGATGCTTTTAACATTTTTGCTTGTGCCATATCCAAAATACATTCAAATACCGAATTTTGGACTCGCTGTCCATAATTAACACATTGTTTTGCAACCTTACGCAAACGCGTTCTTCCTTTTGCATCCTCTGTATTTACATCATAGGTAATCAAAACCAGCATTTTAACCTCACTTCCATAGAAAAGGTGGATATTCCTCAATATCTCCACGAATAAATCTCGCTAACAACAATGCTTGAATATGAGGCAACAAGCCCCAATTTACTTTTTCATTAAGGTAAGGATGCTTAAATTCCTCACGCTTGTGCTCCTGCCACGCAGTTAAAAATATCTTTTTACCTTCATCCGTAAACTCAATTGCATTACTTTCTGATGTTCTAAAATGTTGTCCTTTTATTTGTCGATTATTTATTAATGTCAGTACAAATCTATCCACTAATACAGGACGTAATTCTTCCATCAAATCTAAAGCCAATGACTTTCGTCCAGGACGATCACGATGCATAAATCCTACATAAGAATCTATCCCAACTCCCTCTAATGCTTTTGCACAATCATTCGTTAATAAAGTATATCCAAATGATAACATTGCATTAACTTCATCAAGTGGCGGGCGCCTCGTTCTACCTTTAAATTTAAACGTTTCTTTTTGATTTAATATCAAATCATCAAAAACACTAAAGTACAAAGAGGCACTCTCACCTTCCATGCCACGCAGCGAATCCAAATTCCCTGTATCTTTTATTTTAATCATTGCATCATTCAAATATTTTATAACATCTTTACACTTTTCTACATCAATACGCAATTCATGGTCACGAACAGTCCTATCAATACTCCATCTAGAGTTATATACCTTACCCAGTATAAAGTTTCTTGCTACTTTGCAACTTTCGTCCATATTATCCGATATCCTATATTGCTGCTTACGAAGCAATACATTTCCGCAGCTCTCTCCTACTACTCTACACAAGAACTTTCCATGCGGTGTAAAAAAAGACAAATTAACATTTCTCTCTGCACAAGCTCCCATAAATGCTGGTGTTGCTCCATTATAAGAAAAACAAATAATACCTTCCAACGTATGCAATGGAAATTGCCCTACTTTCTTCTTATCTATTTCCACATAAACTGTTTCCCCTTGAAGCGATAGAAAAGCCTTTTCACTGGTAATAAATAAAGTATTTAAAAGTTTTCGCATTTTATATTCCCTTTAGTCTTTCATTTATATATGATGTAACAGAAGTATTTTGTAACTTTGGAACGCAAATATCCTTTAAAGAACATGCATTGCATCCTTTTTGCGGTTTTACCTTGGGAGTATGACCTCTTTTCCACAATTCTTGCATTTCTTCCAACATCACTTTAACCTGTTCTCGCAGTTCTATTGTGAATTCAACATTCTTTCTTCTTCGTGTTTCTCCATAAAACAAGCTCCCCGAAGGAATATCACACAATAACATTTCTTCTAAGCACATTGCCTGACCGCACAGTTGAAGTTCATCTGCATTATTTTCTTTCGGTTTTCCCTTCTTATATTCTATCGGATAAGGCTTCCATAACCCTTCATACTTATGAAGGGTTATGCCATCTTCAGCTTTGTGAAACTCAACAACATCACAAATTCCAGAAACCTTATAAATCTCCGATTTTATACGAAGTCCTCTGGTAATTATAATCTCGCCTCGTTTTTCTATCGCTTCTGCATCATGAGCAACCTTGTGAAATAATTTTCCATCAACTGTTCTTTCATTTTCTGACCACTGTTGCTCTATATGTATTAAAGCCCATTGTCTCCTGCAATATGCAAAATGTTGAATTCCCGAAAGCATTAAATACTCTTCTGATTCACTCATAAATTATATTCCTTCTATTACCTCTGGAGCCAAATCAGTTAATTCTTCCACCGTAATCACATAATCGTCTACACTACTTGGCACAGCGACATCTTCTTTTAGTGTTACCTTGACAGAATCATGTACTTTTGCCGCTGAATACTGTCCAATCTTATTATTATGTTTCCACCAATATATTTTTACTACTTCCATACTTCCATCTGGTCTCGCTGCTGAAGAATCATTGATAAATAAGGTTCGTAATGCCTCTTTTATCTTCTCCGCATCCCCCTCCGAAAATCCTGTTTTTTCAGCCTGTTGTACATTGATAGATCCCTTTATTTTATACAGTCCGAAATCAACATAATGCTTCGTACCCATTGTATCTGAAGTTTTCTTTCCATCCTTTGTCGGTTCACTATTAACACTCTTGGTTATCTGCATACTGTTAATATCAACCGGTGAACAACTAATTGCCTGATGAACAGAAACCGGTCCTCGTACTCCTACCGAAACACTTTCCTTTTTATCCGATGACTTAAATGCAAATACTTGTCCAAAGCTTCTTACATCAATCCACTTTTCGCATGCTTGCTTTGCATAATCATCATTATCTTTATAAGATGTAATAGTCTTTGAAGCACGCTCGCTTAATGATGTATATCCATCGTCACTTCTTTCTGACGATTGTACAAACAGATTCTCTCCCATATCCTGCAAACGATTTCTGATTTTTCTCTTAATACATACATCGGAAATTTCTCCATTACCACTATATGTTGTTCTCGGTCTGTTTCCATTCAACGGATCACCATTCGGATTCGCATTTTCCACCTTTACCAATACTACAAAATCAATCTTATTCTGTAAGTTACTCATTATCCTCTACCTCCTGCTTTTCATCGTTTTTCTTATACAATTCTGCTCGTTGTAAATAATAACCCAGCAAATATGTTTCCTTTAATCTCTTATTTAACTCAGCCACATCACCATTTTGTATCATTGTAACAATTTCGCTTATCATAGTTTTAAAATATCCACTTCTTTTTGCGCCTAATTTTTTATAGTATGGATTCATTACCTCCTCTAAAACCAGCCACGTCTGCATAGGATGATTTACAAATGCACTTTGTAGTCTGACTGCATTTGTATCACGTTCTCCCAAATTGTCATATGTGATTCTTTCTGCGTGATCATAAATTGCCAATAAACGACCAAACAAATAACTTCTGTCCGTATTATTTAAATCTAACTTCATCGAAACTTTTTCTCCTTTCTTGTCAAAATAATATTTCTTGATAACTGCACACGTTGTTGATAACAAATATTCCCTGTTATAATATGAATATGCTGTAGGCGTAGATGCCCTGTTTACCAACGCATTTACAATATCTAAAGGAATCTTTCCATCTTCAAGCATGCACCTCATCAAGCGTTGCGATTGCTCTTTTAAAACCTTATCGCTGACATCAATAAAACTTCCTTTCTCTGTTCCGAAGGCACACTGTGCAATTTGTTTAAATGTCGGTGAACGTTCTTTATTTTTCTTTTTTTTGTAATCAAAATAATTCCACTTACAAGTATCATACCATTGCTCAATTCTGTCCCAGAATTCTCTAGCTGAAAACTCGTTATAGTATGTAATGGATAGACGTCCTGCTGTCGCCGCTTCTAATCCCATCACTAGAATATTTTCATCCTCAGCAAACTGATCTTTATATCCTTTTAGTGTATTTCTGAACTTTCTTCCATAATCTATATCAACGCATTCTTCTTCATCTTCCTCAATACCATATATATCATCAAAGAGTGGTATCGTCTTCTTACCCTGCGGATTCCAGCAGACGAAAGTTCGTGTATCCTTCGTTCCTATTGTTTCCCCTTGATTCTTAACCAGCCAAGCCAAGGCACTGTGAATCTTCTGTGACGCGTCATAACTTAAAGCACTTGCCTGTTGCGCATCACGAAATCTGCCTCTAAAAGTATATCCACTACTGTCATTAGCCGATACCAGTTTTGCATTTCCAGCTATCGGGACTACACCCTTTGGATGATTGTCCGATATTACTTTCTCAAGTCCTGAAAAATAGCAAATATCTCTTCTACCATCTTGATTTGCCTGATAAAATTCAATATATGAATTTATCAGAGACATATCGATTCCATCGCCCAGACTACTATTCAAATCATGCATAATTACCTTAAATCTAACAAGTGACTTCTCATATGATTGTCCGGCTATTTTTTCATCTTGATATAATCCCATATCATCCAAATGAATAATATCCGTTTTTATCAAATCACTTAACATTTCTCCACTTGTTAAATACTGGTAGATTGCTCTAACCTTAATATGAGAATAATCTGATTCACACCATTTTTTAAGATTCTGAATATATGCTTCATACTTCTTATCTGCCATATTCTTGTCTTTTTCACTTTTGCAATGTTTCGAAAAATCTTTCACAACATAAGCTAACGTATCACATAGTGCATGAGGCGCAACACCTGAACTCCTTCCGCTAGAAGCCTCTGTAACCGGAATCAAGGTTCTGGCAGCATCCTTATCCACAATATTAATAGTTACCAGTTCGCCATTTTCCTGCAAAAGGACTTCTAGCTGAGCTTTCGCATATTGATGCGCCAGCGGTGTTAATACATTATCCTCATCATCTCGCTTTGCTATTTCATCATACGTAAGATATAACTGTTTCATCCATGACATTTAGTCTATCACCTCTTCCTCCTTGTCAAAGCTAATATTATTATGTGCCTCTCCAAATGCTTTTACATTCATTTCACGAATCGGTCTGTGTATGCACTCCCATGGTGGAATAAAAGAAATCACACCTTTCTTCATTTCAGCACGCCAAAATCGTACAGACATCTTCCCTTTTGTATCTTCTGAATACGCCTCATCTGCATAAGTGATACCATGATATGTCATTCCAAATCCCAGCTCTTCGATGTCATCATAAAATCCTTTGCCCTCTCCGAATACACATGGCTTTACATACCCTTGACACTCACGTGTACCTAAGAAAACATCACGTCTTCCACCTCTTTCTATCATTCGTTTAGCAATATTATGATGCTTGTGCTCATTTCTATCACATTCCAGTTCTGGTCGATTTTTATTCCATATAAAATGTGCTCTTACTTGATATCTGCAATCACGCAAATATGTATAATAAGATAAATCATTACCATCCTTATAATACTTGATTGGTCGGATTCCTTTCGTTTCTGTTTGAATTGGATTCATAACGCGAATTTCATCTACAATCCAGATTATCGTTGGTTTCCAATAAATACTATGAAGTATTCCTTTTATAGCTTCATAACTTGGTACTTGACTTGAGCATTTTTCGCCCCCAACTCTAGTCACTGGTTCTGAAAACAACCCATAATCTCCATAAACCTCAAACTCAACTGAATTTCTGTGTATCACTGTCATCACCTCCATTAAAAAATATAATTTTCTACACTCTGCTGAACCATTTGCTTTAGTCCATATTTTTCAGAGTACATTTCTTCACTTAATACCAAAATCTTTCCTTCAAAAAATTCCTCTAGCCAACCATACTCCGATAATTTCTTTAATTGATGATTATAAACACTTATTGTGTACGGTTTTGCAGCCTTAATAATTTCTTTTAATTCCCCTATCTCCTCTCTGTAGTTATCTATGCTTTGCAGCCTCTGTATAATGTCAATACCATTACCATACGGTACAATAACATCCACGGTTTCATCATCGAATACTTTAAACTTACTTGCTACTGTCTTAAAAGGTTGCGTCATATAGTAGCTGGCATTTTCTTTCAATTGATTTCCAAGCAACCTTGATAAAGAATATTTTGTATCATCCGGCATCGGATATTTTATTTCCTTTCTTAAGGTAGCAAAAACACCTTTATAAAATGAATTGATAGCTTGCTCTCCGATGATATTTTCCTTATATAGCAAATCTTTCTTTTGTAATACTTCCGCCGCACTCTCTTGTGCTACCTTAATCTCTGTTAGCTTACTTAAATATTCATTTTGCAGTCTTACAAAATATACTTTTCCTTTTTCCAAATATTCGTTACTTCTGTTACATCTACCAGCTGCTTGCGTCAGATTATCCAAACCTGCGAGCAAACGAACCACACACTGAAATGAAAAATCAATTCCCGCTTCAACCATCTGTGTTGCAACACAAATTATTTTTTTGCTTTCCTGTGGTTTCTTCTGCACTGTATCTAATTTTCTCTGTATATCAACCAGCACATTTACTCTATGTGCTTGACACATAGCTGTTGAAAGATGAAACACCTCGCAGTTCTCATTTCCTTTATCATTTAATCTGCAAAACAGATCTCTTGCCTCTTTTTTGGTGTTACAGATAACTAACAATGAACTAGTATCTCTAATCAATTCTTCACAAAATTCTTCTAATTCATCATCAGACATCCCATACGGCGTAATCTTATCTATAATTTCTGCTCTATTAAACACCTCTAACTCACTCTCGGATAATTTGACCATATCCGGATTATCTGCTAATTCTATTGGCCACTCTACTGTTTCTAAGCAAGGCTGTGTTGCTGAGGATAGTATAATGGTGGTATTACAATGCGTTTTTAAGAAGTTCATTGCAACATTAAACATCTCTGTTGTTTTCTTTGGTAGAGATTGTATTTCATCAAACACGATAACACTGTCACTTAATGCTTGTAACCTGCTAATTGTTGATGTTTTGTGCGCAAACAATATTTCCAATAATTGCACTAGGGTAGATATAATGATAGGATAACCATTCCAATCTTCTTGCAAATATCCATCATTATACTCATTTTCTTTTTCGTCGGCCTCTGTTCTTTCTCTAATTACATTAGAATGATGCTCAAGAATGTTACCACTATTTCCCAGATACTCGTGAAATACTTTTGCGTTTTGATCGATAACACTAAGCAATGGGATAATAAATATAATTCTTTTTTTTCCATATACTTTGGCATGTTCTAATGCATACCGTAAAGTTGATAATGTTTTTCCTGCGCCTGTTGGTACATTCAATCGATATATTCCTGTTTCTCTTTTTGCAAAATCAAAACATTGATTTGATATTTTATGACGCACTTTATTTAATTCTGTTTTTGCAGAAAATAGTTTTATCTTTTTCTCAAAAGGCTCTGTTATTTCCATCCATTTATTCTTCTCTACACTAAAATCTTGCACATTCTCTACGCTACCTTGCATAAACTCACGAGTATCTCTTCTATCACCATAGATTACCGCTGAAGTTACTAATCTAGCTAAAAATCCGATTTGAAAATCCATTACCTGATTTTTTTCTTTTTTCTCCACGGAAATACTCTTAACACATCTATCACAAAAACTTTTTATTTCATCTACTGCTTTCCTAAAATACTCTTCTATTTCTTTTTCAGCTAATACTCCACTGAAAAAATTATCGACTGCTTCTTCATAACAGATTTCCGATTTATCTTTCATTAATCGCTTATCAAATCCATTACATCCATATAAATCAATACAATCAAACAATCCGTGATGTGCTCCTATTGCATAACCGATTATCTCACTAGTTAATTTTTCATAACTCCCCTCATTATGATATTTCTCCAGAATATATACTACACCTGTATAACTATGAATCACTGAGCCCTTTGTAGGGTTTTCTCCTCGAAAAGCTTTCTCTATATATTCGTCAAAACTCTGGGTTGCCTTCCCCATATCGTGCAACGCTCCACTCAAATACGCCACATTATAAAATCCTATATTTTTCAAACTTTCTCCTGCATACTTTGCAACCTGACTACAGTGTTCTTCTAAATATTGTTCTATTCTTTCTCCATCTTTAATCGCCAAATGTGCTATACAATTCATGTTTTTAGTCTCCTTTGTCACTACATTTATATGTTACTACTCATCCTATAACATGTCAAATATATTTTATTTATTGAACGCGACTACTCATTATGATAAAATAGCTGTGTCATCTCTTAGTGTCCCAAGAGATGTGGATTGAAATAATAATTAAAATATATTCAAAAAAGTATCGTAATTCAATTTACGGTACTTTTTAATTTCTCTCTTTGCTAATTCCTTTTCCCTGACTCCATAGTACTTCTTCTAGGAATTCATACTCCGTGCATTGAGAGTAGCCACTTCAACTAGCCTTTCACGTAAAATAAAAAAATTGGAACCAAAATAAGTTTTTCCTTATCTTGATTCCAATTGTAGATTATTAGGTGTCCAATAATCACCACAAACAACTGTTCTTTTTTTAGATGAGCAGCTGACCTTTGCATGACTATTACCCAGAATATCTTAACTATTCTTTATCCACTATTGTACTATCCTTCCATTTCTTGATTGGTAAACCACCATCAGCAACTTCAACCTGACATACTCGCTTCTCTAAACTCCCATATCTATATCAAGCTGACTTCCATCTTTCGTCTTCTTAACATGTATCTGTTGCGGAATATTCTCAATGAGCTCTTCTCTATGGCTAATAACACCAACCAGTTTATTTGAGCCTGAAAGATTAATCAAAATATCCATTGCACTATCAATAGACTTTCTATCAAGCGTACCAAAGCCTTCATCTACAAACAGGGCATCCATCTGAACACCACCAAGATTTGATGAAACGGTATCAGAAAGTCCTAGTGCCAAACTCAATGATGCCTTAAAGCTTTCACCTCCTGAAAGATTACCTACAGGTCTTCTGTGTCCCGTATAGTTATCTAATACTTCCAGATCAAGGAAATTATTGCTCTTCTTTCCTAATGAATCTTCCTGACGATACAGTTCATATTGACCGTCACTCATCGGCTGTAATCGTCTGTTTGCAGCAGCAATGATTCCATCAAAACCAGCTGCCTGAATATACTGTTCCAATGTAATCTTGCCACTACCTGTTGTGCCTCGAACCAATTCATACAGTCTCTTACAAATAGTATACTCTTTACGAGATTTTTCCAAATCATCACGTTGAGCTATTATATTTTTCTGTTTATCTGTATTATTTGCAATTCTGTTTACAACAATATTTTCCGTCTTTCTGATGTTATTCACATGAATCGTCTGTTCATCACATACCACTCTAAGAGATGCTATATCAACCATCGTTTTTCCCTCAGCATCGGCCTTTGCTTGCATAAGCTGCGTCTGATTTGTTGATACCGCTTGTTTATATCGATTAATTTTGCCCTCTATCTTAGAAATATCTTCTTCTGAAATCACAAAACCAAGCATTTCTTCGATATCTTCAAACTTTTGAGATGTAAGCTTATTATCTAAAATTGTCTTTAATATCTTTTCATCATCTTGCTGTACTTTCAAGCTTGCCTCTAACGTCTTGATCTCCGCTTCTATTGTAGTTTGTTTCCTTTCAGCTTGCATTTTTGCATTCATAGCAGCCTCTATACTATCATTGATTTCTTTTAGTTGAGTCTGAGCTTTTTCCTTCTCCTTACACGCTTCATGCCAATCTGCATAACTCAATTCGTTAAGTGTTTTTAGAGTAGCTTTGCTCTCTGTAATTGCTGCCTCGGTATCATTCTTTCTGAAAGACAATCTTTCCTTATCAGCTTCCAGCTTTTCAGTCTTTACTCCGGAAGCTTCTTCTAGGTCTTTTTCTGATTTTTCGAGCATTTTGCAATCCTGTTTCATAGAATTCTGTAATATTGTATTTTCTTTTATTTTTTCTGTTATAACATCATTTGCAGATTTCAATACAACAATAAGTTCATCAAGATTCTTTCCATCAGACTCCATGTCAAGAATACTATTGTCCAAGCAATCTAAAATTGCGATTCTCATATGCTCTTCATAATCTTCAAGGGCTGTTTTTGCCTTTTCCGCTGCCGTATAATCCGTAGACTTTGCTTCTTGTAATTTATCTTCTCGTTCTTTTAAAGCTTTAAATTCCTCCTCTGTAACAGAACGATTCGTAAGTTTTGCCAATTCCGGATGATGTAAAGAACCACATACCGGACACTTTTCGCCCTCTTTCAAACCTTCAGCCAAAATTCCTGCTCTGCTACTTTCAATCATCTTCTCCGTTTGTATACGCTCAGCATTCGCTTTTTCATATGCTTCAAAAGATGTTTTAAACTTTTTTTGTTTACTTACTAATGCCTTTTGCCGCTTGACTCTCTCATCCATCTGACTTTCAAGAATACCCTTGATATCACTGTCAAGATTAGCTAACTCTTTACCCTCTGCGCATAGCTTAAGCAATTCACTAGGCTTTTCTTTTAAATCCGCTACGATTTGTTTTAACGCTTTTATCTGCTCTTTCAATTCCTTTTCGGAAGCATTGAGTCTGGTTTCGTCTTCACTAATCATCTTCTTTGCTTCTTCTAACTCAGCAAGTTTCTTGGTCAATGCATCGCGTTGCTGATACTTCGTTTCCTCTTCCATAATCTTATTAATTACTTTTTTTAGTTCATCCAAGTCAGGCTTGCGTTTTTCAGCTATAGTACATTCCTTGCTCGTAGCTTCAACTTGTTTTTTAGCCAAAGTTTTTTCATCATTCTTTTGAAGAATTTGTTTCTCAGTCCCTGTAATCTCACTACTTTTTTTATTCCAAGCAATATATGATGGATTCACTTCATGTGTCGCTGCTTTCTGTCTCTTTAAGGTAGCTTCCCATTCATCTATTTCTTTCTTTTGTTCATTTAAGGTTACCTGCTCTTTCTCCAGCATAACTAACCTTTCAATAAACTTATTATTCGTTTCTGCTGTAGCAAGTGCCTCTTTATTCTTATTGAGTTCTTCTTCTGCCTTTTTAAGCTCTTCTTTTATTGATTTTTCTCTCTTATGATCTGATTCTATGATTGCTTCTAGAATATTCAATAACTCATCAAGATTCCACGCGCTTCCAGATTGCTTTGCGTTTGTCTGAAATTCTACAAGATTGTCTAATAGTTCGTCATTTTCATCCGCTTTTACATCATCAAAATACTGAACAATACTATTTTCCGCATTTATCCTTTTTCCATTATTGGAATCCATACGATCCTTTAATTTATACTCAATATTTTTATACCCATTTGTCATAAAGATTGTTCGCAGAATCTCTGTTCTCCGCTCTGTCTTTGTATTAAGCAAATCCCAAAATTCACCTTGTGCTATCATTGCAATCTGTTTAAATTGCTTTTCATCAATGCGCAACAACTCTTTCACTGCATTATTTACCTGCGTAAGACCTTCTATCGGTGACTCGCCTTCTATATATAAAACTGCTTTTTCTTTTTCGGTAATAAAGCCATCTCCGCCCTTTTGTTTTTTTCTTTCATACGAAGGCTGTCTCCACACATGATATTCTCTACCCTGGTGTGAAAAATAGAAATCAACAAAGCTACTTACATTTTCTTTTGCATACTCACTTCTAAGATTCTTAGTATCTCGATACATTCCACTCGTTGTTCCATATAATGCAAAACAAATAGCATCAAAAATAGTGGTCTTACCTGCTCCTGTATCACCCGATATCAGAAATAATCCCTTATTCTCAAACTGTTCAAAATTAATCTCTGGCATCTCACCAGCATATGGTCCAAACGCACTAATAATGAGTTTAATTGGCTTCATGAATAACACCTGCCTCTCTTGCTACCATCCTCATAATATCCATTTCTTCATCACTGATTTCGCATTGATACATAAGTCTATAAAAATCACTAATTAGCTCAGAGAACGATTTATTCTGTGCTATTTTTGAAATATCTACCTGTTCTATTTCTCTTGTGTGAGAGTTATCATAATCAATCTTTACCGTATTCGGATACGTCTGCTGAAAAATCCCCATTGCATCATTGATTATATCCTCATCCGTTAATGTGGCATAAATAAAATCTTCCGGTGCTTTCACATTAGCTTTATTCAACAGTTCTTCCATTTTTCCCTTAATATGTCTCATGTTACGCATTGGCTTTAAAGGAAAGAGATCAATGCAAATATCCTTCTTTCCGCTAATCGTTATAACCGGAACTGATTTCTCATTGTTTACTTCACTTAAGGAATACTTCAATGGAGATCCTGAATATCGTACTTCATCCCTTCCAACTCTTTGCGGCGAATGGATATGCCCTAGTGCAACATAGTCAAACTTATCAAAACAGTTATATCCAATCTTTTCGACCAGTCCTACACTTTGTGTTCCTGCCCCCTCAGAACCTCCTAACGCAGGATCTTCACCTTTACCTGCCACGAACTGATGCGCCACCAAAATATTGCATTTCTCTTTATTAATATCAGCTGTATCAATAATAACTCTAACAGCATCCTCATATGTTGCGATCTCTGACTCTGGAAAATGATGTTTCACCTGTGATGCCTTCACAAACGGAAGCAAATAAACATGCACTTCTGTTTCACCGTCATTGATTACATACTGATTCAGATGTCCATCATATACGGCAGAAATATAAATCTGATTACTTACAAAAAGCTTGCTTCCATAATTCAATCTATCATCCGAATCATGGTTACCGCTAATCATAAAAGTTTTTACATTCTTTGCTGCCAGTTGACTTAAAAATGTATCCAATAATCTGGTTGCAGCCTCACTAGGGATAGATTTATCATAAACATCCCCTGCGATTAAAACTGCATCAACCGATTCCTTATCAATTAACTTTAAAATCTGATCGAGAATATACTTTTGATCCTCAATTAAGTCAAACTCTCCAAGCGATTTCCCCAAATGTAAATCACCCAAATGCAATAGTTTCATTTGCTTACCTCCATTACTTCACTCTATATCTAATCCAAACCTATAAAGCTCCTTCATCTTTTCCTGTGCGTGCTCTGCTTCCTTTTTACGCATAATCTCGTTCCTGTCACTTAGTATAGCCAGCATTTCATCTACAACTTCCACCTCTGCCAAATGAGAATAATGTGACAAATAAACCAATTTACAAACCAAGCACTTCTAGCAATGCACTTCCATCAAATCCAGCCTTTTGATATACATTCACATGTGCCGTATCCGTACTTCTATCCGAAAATGCCGGATACAAAAATCCTGCTTGTGGAAGCTCTGCTACTTGTTCCTCATCCGTAGGTGCAATCGCAACAACCAAATATCGGTAAACCTCTTCTGATTCATCCAACCGTTCCTTATCCGCTCCCTTAATTGGTACATCATACGCCCCATAATAGACATAGATTGCGTACGGTTTCCCTGTAGGATACTTTTCTGCAATCAATTCATACAGATTCAGAAGCAACGCATCGTTTTTAAGTTCACAATCTCGCAAAGCATATAATAACTGCCAGATACTCCCTGACTTAATTCCTGGAATCTTATAAGAAACCAATTCTTCATTTGTCTCTGAAAAAGGAATTGCTTTTGCTATATTCAAACAACGCTTTCTCTCTTCCCCTTTTAAATTCAAAAAATTGATATTAAAATTCCCATCGAGATAGCCTTCTTCATCCATATAAGCACCTGCAAGCCTTACTAAATGAGAACGTGTTGCTGTCATCCTTCGTGTCAATTCCAACATGTCTTCACGGTTAATCATTTTCAAATTCCCTTCTTGTATCTTCTTATTCATACTCTTCTAGCTGCGATAACGATTCAAAGTAACTGTTCATGCATTCATTTTGAATCGCTATTTGCTCAGCTAATGAATCTGCTTCATCAATGTCCTCAGGCCATTCATCCCCTTCTTCAATTTCTTGCTTAATCAACCAGTCATCCGCAACTTCAAACTGACATATTCTCCCATCATCTGCTTCAAGCACAACCACAGTTTTTAAAGGTTCTCCTGGCATTCTTTCTTCACACCCATAGTCTGCTTCCTGCAATTGTTTTACTGTCCACATATTTTCATCCCTCCATACTGTTAAACAGTACTTCCTCTCTTTGCAACATTACATAATATAAGAAAAGTATACCTCATACATTTAAAAATTCCATTACATTTTCATTATTTTCTCGAAGTTTACTCCATTTTTCCATATTGAATACCAGTTAATTTTATTTCCTTTTAATTAACAATCGTTCAATTGTCCATAACTAAATAAGGTGCCATATTAATTTCGAAAAAAATTTTATCAGCGTAAATTTATGAAACGAGGTAAAGTCCATTGGAATCAAATGAAATAGTATAAAAGGCTACATCAATAAACGAATCATTGATGTAGCCTTTTTATTCCTACTACTCAAAAAAGAAAGTGATAATACTTTACCACTCTCTTCCATATTTTTACTATATTTATTCAAAGTATAAGTTATGGATTTTGAAATAGAAACTCTATGAACCCATCTAGACCTTCTTTTACGCCCTTCTTATACTCTACACTTCTTTCTGCATTGTCACCACATTCTTTCAAATACTTCTTAGCCAGCTTCGCCATCTGTTCTCTATTTATACTAATGCTAATATTCATCGCTTCATGTAATGCATCCAATGCTTTATTATAGCTCAAAAAGAACTGTTTATTGAAAAGAGACTCATGATATTTGATCGTAACACTAGAATCTAATGTACTTACCGTAACCTCTGATCCATTTACAAGCACACATCGCAAAGTTCTAATTCCAAAGCCCTTTTCTTCTTTTACAATATCATATAAAACCGTATTTACACTAATCGAACTAAATGTCGGATTAGTTAAATCTGCTAACTTCTTACCAATATTCTTACTCATCTTAACTCCCTTTCACAACTATGTTCTCACTACTTACTTCTATAAGTATAATCTATTTTTCCTACTGAGTAAACCTTTTCCGATGCTCTTCCCACGACAGCAACTTGACTATTATTATACCTTTTGTAACTATTCAGTACCTTCATAGTTACGTGCAAAAATCTATTCTAAATTGCTTTGCAATGAGATTTTTGTTTTCTAGATTTATGCTTTCTCACGGCATCCGCAGTAAATGCGCATGCCTAATGAACAGTTACTACCTTTTTACATATACACAACTGCTAGCATCATTTCCTGCTCTATCATACGACCAATGGCATCAATTCCTGTTACCCTTACTTTGTACGCACCAAATGTATTTAAATCGTATGTACCATTCACATAAATCTGATATGCTTCTCCACCGTATGGCAATCCTTGTGCATTACGAAGACCAATTGCTGCCTTCAACTCCTCCTGAGTTGCTCCAACAGGAACATAAATAACCCCATCCCCCATATCTCTTGTCAAATAAAGACGAGGCAAATCATTCTTCCAAGGATTCTCTTCCTTTGTAATATCTGTTGGATCCCAATTTTTATATGGGTGATCTGACGAAATCTTCATAGCAGAAGGTTTTCCCAACGGTCCCGGATTTTCTTTATCATCATAAACAATAACCGTTGTTCCTTTTTCACAATTATCATATATCCACTTAGAATCGTTCGCAGTCAGTCTGACACAACCATGTGATGCAGGTTCACCAAGTTTATTATATTCCTCTGCCACCAAAGTATCAGGTGCATCTGACAAATATGGTACAGAATGGAAAAGAATTCGATTCACAAAGCGTACCGCATACTGTCCATACGTGTTATCTACCATTAAACGCCACTCATAATAGTCACTTGTTGAAAATATTCCTAATGGGGTATAATCCAATTGGATACCGCAGGAACAAGGCATCGCTTTTACAGGAACTGTATAAGCACCATTTTCATCCTTCTCATACACAGTCACACAGTTTGCAGCTCTATTTACCCTTATCTCATAACGCGGACTTTCTTCTTCTGCATGTACACTCATTTCAAAATGCAAGCTAAACACTATACTCATTACGAAAATACTTCCGCATAAAACTATTTTTTTCAATAATTTCAATACTCTGTACATCTTCTTTCCTCCTACCAAATTTTTATTCTTTCATATTCAACATTCACGCTAATCTAAACACACCATTATTTTATTGTACTGAAAAAAAATCCTTCTGTAAAGCAATTTCCTATCACACGAAAAAAGACCACAGCCCCGTGGTCTTTTTTGCATAGATGCTACTGCGAATTCCCTTTTACACAAATAAATGAAGGTTGCGCACATTCATTCCCAAATTAATTATCTCTTGACTCCCCAATCAAAGATTACATAATTAATTTCTATAATTATTTTAACAATTAAATCTAATATTGTAAATAGTCTGACTATTATTTTTATAGAAATATTTTGCGCAAAAAAGACACAGAATTGATACCCTGTGTCTTTTGTCCTATCTACCCATTTAAAATGGCATAAATCCTACACCTGCTAACTGATTCCTTAAACGATTCTGAAATCCCATCATACCTATCGTATCATTTAAATATTTTGCATAGCTGGCAGTCTGCTGTTCTGCCATTTCATCCGTCATCGCTTCTTCGATTTCTAGAATCTCCGCAAAATCTCCAACGACTGTACTGGTTGTTTTCTCCAGTTCTCCAAAATCCTTTACATACAAATCATCCTTTTTCTCTGCTGATGCAATTACAAGAGGTTTCCCTCCTCCTGTTGCCTGCTCTCCTATTTCCCGTATCGGACTCATACTGTATGGATTACCATGTATGGATGATATTTTATATTGTCCCATTCCCGAAAAAGCGGAAATCCCCGAAATAGTCATAAACTGCCTCCTTTCACACTTATACTTCTTTAGTATAGTATAATTAACAGTTTATTTCAACCATTATCAGTTATTTTCACCCTTTCTTCTTATCCTCTCCTGTGTTTTTTAAATCATCAATCAACTTCTCAATCAACATTTTCTTCACATATACATCAAATCCCAACAAACAGATAAACGAAAATTTCTTTAAAAATTCCTGTTCCTCTTCCTGTACATTTGAAAAGGTTTCTGCTGCTTTCTCATATTTATCCATAACATCTTTTTTTAACACTTCTATCTGTTCTTCTTGAAACTGAAACACTTCTTCATAAATATCTTCTATGTTAAAATCCTTTTCTGTTTGGAAATACTTCTCCGTTATCGGCTGTAATAAAGTCTGAATATCACCGATTGACAAGAATCCTTTATAGTAATAAATAAAAATCAACACCAAAATATGTTCCTTAGAATACTTCTTTTTATTAGGTGGAGGCAACAAATCATTTTTGGCATAATTATTTATCATGGTTTTTGTCATAACTTTATCCTGCTCAGGGTATCTTACTCCCTTTCGCAATCTGTTATCCATAAATGTCGTCACTTGATCCATATATAAATCTATATTAGGAATGTCCATTGCCTTAATATAGTCTATTCTGTCCAAACTCGCCAAAATACTATTCAACAAATCCTTGGTATCTATATGCATGTAATTCTCTACCTTTCTTCTTCGTCTAATAGTCTACACAAAAATTCTCTTCCTTCATAGTATATAGTATTCAAAACTACATATCAAGTCTCAAGATTATATTTTTATACGTTTACTTTTTCCAATTCTTATGCTAAAATATTTAAAACTGTGAAGTTTTACCGCGTGAAAGCATTGAATGAATTACGTATAAATATAGAAAGGCTTGGATATTAGAAATGAATAAAAAAATTAAAACAGCAGCCGTGGATCATCTTTTAGATGCTATCCTCTGTCTCCAGACAAAGGAAGAATGCTATAACTTTTTTGAAGATTTATGTACCGTTAACGAGCTTTTATCCTTATCACAGCGTTTTGAAGTTGCAACCATGCTTCGAGATCATAAAACTTATTTAGAAATTGCTGAAAAAACCGGAGCTTCTACTGCTACTATTAGTCGTGTAAACCGTTCTCTAAATTATGGAAGTGACGGCTATGAATTAATCTTTGAACGTTTAGCTGCCATGAGCAACGAAAATATACATTCTAAAGAAACCGAATAACATACACCAATAAATAGAAAAGTGGCTGTGAAAAAAATGAGAAATCAAATTTTTCACAACCACTTTTCTATTTATTCCTATCTACAGATTTCTATTATCCATAGATTTCCATCATACTCAATGGATCAATATACATATTATTTTCAATAATCTGATAACCTAACGTTTCATTACCATTTTCTATCTCATACAATTCTGTTTCCGTTGTTACAGTTTCTCCAACCTCAACCTTCGGCTTTGATCCATTCCTGTATATAGAAAAGTATCCATTTCCATGATCCACCATAATTATATATCCTGCTGCTGCATCTCCTGCGATGGATGAAACTGTCCCTTCTGCCGTTGCAATAACAATAGTTCCTTGTGTTGCCTCAAACTCTGCATATGGTTGTTCTTCTAATATTTTGTTTTCTTCATTATAAGTTGCAGTTCCTTTTAGTGGAAAACCTGTAGGAATAAATACTTTTGCCACTTCCTCTTCTTCCTTAATCTTACTGTTTACTGTATCACTGAGAATCAAAACTTTTTCCTTTAATTCTTCGTTCTCACTCGATAATAAATCTCTTTGTGCAGTCACCTCTTCCAGTTCTACACTAAGCTCCTTGTTCTTCTCACTAATATTAATCACATGGTTTGTCAAATAGTAACAATAAATCATAGCAGAAAAAAATAACAACCCGATTCCTATTCCTACTGCAATAACCATTTTTTGTTTATCCATTTTTTTTAATAGTTCCAACCCGTACACCTCCACATATTCACTATTTTAGCACACAATATAATATCTTCACAATGTTTTATGTATACTTTTCGCAACAAATAATCTTTTTGTGCAAAAGAAATTTGCAGAAAAGTTCGAAAAGTTTACATAAATTATTTACTTTTCTGATACTCTGTGGTATTCTATATATGTTGTGGTACACACAATATTTAATTTATTTGGAGGTAGCAAAATGAACAAAGGTACAGTTAAGTGGTTTAACAACCAGAAGGGTTACGGTTTTATCTCTGACGAAGCAGGAAATGATGTATTCGTACATTATTCAGGACTTCTCATGGAAGGCTTCAAATCTTTAGACGAAGGTGCTAATGTAGAATTTGAAGTTGTAAATGGAGAAAAAGGACCTCAGGCAGTAAACGTAACCAAGTTATAAGCCTGCTTATAGCTCATTTAATCTAGTTTCGATGTGCCTTTCTTTATATTATTAATAAATTGAAGTCAGCTATTGTTTTACGGGATTAAGATGTACTATGAGGGGAATTAAAAAGGCTACACACCTATGTGTGTAGTCTTTTTTATGTTCCTCTATTTTTTTATCCTATCAACAACGGTATCAAAATCCAGCTTTCCACCAAAAATATCAAGTGCACTTCCTATTGTAACATGAATTTTTGCATTACCAAGTCTTTTCAATTCATCTATATCTTCATAGGAATGAACTCCCCCCGCATAAGTAATCGGTAACTTATTCCATTTTCCAAGCTGTTCTACTAAGCGTCCCTCGATTCCCTGAGCCTTTCCTTCAACATCTACTGCATGAATTAAAAACTCATCACAATAATGCATCAGCATATTCAAAGTCTTTTCATCCACTTTCTCGTCTGTAAATTTCTGCCAACGATCTGTTACAATATAATACGCTCCATCCCGATAGCGACAACTTAAGTCCAATACCAAATGTTCTTTTCCTACATTCCGATACAATTTTTCCAAATTCTCCATATGAATTTTTCCATCCTTGAAAACATAAGATGTTACAATCACATGAGATGCTCCAGCATCCAGATATTCCTTGGCATTTGTATCATTAATACCGCCCCCAATCTGCATTCCACCTGGGTAAGCCGCCAATGCTTTTAATGCCTGCTTCTTTGTGGCTTCATAATATTCACTTGTTACCGGATTTAAAAGAATAATATGACCACCTTTAATACCTCTTTCTTGATAGAGTTTAGCATAATAGTCAGCATCCTTAGTTGCTACAAAATTCTCCTGTGCGTGGTCATTTTTATCAGTAAGCGAGCCACCTACTATCTGCTTCACTTGTCCATTATGAATATCTATACATGGTCGAAATTCCATACATCCTCCTAGCTCCTATAAAGTAAAAAAGTGATTGCCCAGCGGCAATCACTCAAAGAATTTACTTCGTAAATTCTTTATTAACTACCACTATGTTACAGCAATTTCCTAATATTGAACAAAGAGCAGGCAAAAACCTGCTCGTTTTCTTATCTATCTTTCTTATCCAATGACATCACTCATCTCATATCTTCCAGCCGGTTTTCCTGCAAGGAACTTTGCTGCCTGAACAGCTCCCTTACCAAATACAGCCTTAGAATATGCTCTGTGTGAGAAAGTAATCACTTCATCAATTCCTGCAAAGATAACATCATGGTCACCAACAATAGTACCACCTCTGACAGCACTGATACCAATTTCTTTGGTACCTCTCTTCTCACGAACCTGACTTCTGTCATATACATATTCATAAGAATTGTCAAATTCTTCATTAATAGAATCTGCCAGTGCAAGCGCTGTTCCACTTGGTGCATCTATCTTTAAATTATGATGCTTCTCAACAATTTCAATGTCAAAACCTGCCGGAGCAAGCACTGCTGCCGCATCCTTTAAAAGCTTCAATAATATATTTACGCCCAATGACATATTTGCAGATTTTAAAATTGCAACCTTTTTCGCAGATTCTTCTACCGCTACAAGCTGCTCATTGGACAAACCCGTTGTACAAAGTACACATGGAACCTGCTTCTCAACACAATACTCAAGCAAACCATCTATCGCAACAGCTGCGCCAAAATCAATGACAACATCTGCCTCTACATCACACTCTCTAATATGAGAGAATACCGGATAAGTATTTTGAATATGATGTGAAACATCAACACCAGCTACAATTTCAACATCAGCATCCTCTGCAATAATACCAGTAATAGTCTGTCCCATCTTACCATTACAACCATGCATAATAACCTTTATCATATTGTACCTCCTTACACTCTGCCTAACGTATATTGTCTTATAAGATACCGTATTCCTTCATTGCCTTTTCAAGCTTTGCCGCATTCGCATCTTCCATCTCAGTAAGAGGTCTTCTCAATGGACCTGCTTCCAGTCCTAATAAGTTCACACCCTTCTTAACAGGAATCGGATTTACTTCACAGAATAATGCATCACAAAGTGGAATTGCTCTAAGCTGTTCCTGCATACTCTTCTCTGCTTCACCCTTGAAATAATATTCACAAATGTCATGTGTCTGCTGTGGTGCTACATTAGAAAGAACAGAGATAACACCCTTTCCACCAAGCGACAGAACTGGAACGATCTGATCATCATTTCCAGAATATACATCTACACCACCATTTGCCAAATGCATAAGCTTTGCTACCTGTGAAATATTACCACTTGCTTCCTTCACACCTACGATATTCTCTACCTCTTTGCAAAGACGTACTACTGTCTCAGGAGTGATATTGCAGCCTGTTCTGCTTGGTACATTATATAAAATCACAGGAACCTTAACTGCATCTGCAATTAACTTAAAGTGCTCATAAAGACCATTCTGAGTTGCCTTATTGTAATATGGTGTTACAACCAAAAGTCCATCTACACCAGACTTTTCAGCTTCCTGAGATAAATAAATCGCTGTTTCTGTACAGTTAGAGCCAGTTCCTGCGATAACCGGAACTCTTCCTGCAACCTTTTCCACACAGTATTTAATCACAGCTAAATGCTCTTCATGGCTTAAAGTAGAAGCCTCTCCTGTTGTTCCACATACAATAATCGCATCTGTGCTATTCTCAATTTGAAAATCAATTAACTTTGCAAATGCCTCATAATTTACTTCTCCGTTTTCCTTCATCGGTGTAACAATTGCAACACCAGCACCTGTAAAAATAGCCATCGTCTTCTCCTCCTGTAATAAATAATAAATGAAATAAAAAACCGACCTTCTTTTTATAGACGGTCGGCGTATACTCCTATATATGCTTCATGCATAATCTGATAGCTCCCCATCGAAACGATGACAGTCATACAGCTCTTAACTGCATGCCCAAGACAAAGACTTGTAGGCAATCTTTTCTTTCGGCGTCTTTTCCTTTCCCTTTTAGTCATCAGTACCTACCACTTCGTAAAACGTACTAATAAAAAACGCAACCTCTATCATTAATATTAATTTATAATGTTAATTCATGATAGCACACGACATATACTATGTCAAGTCTTAAAAAATCTTATAATTCATAGCTTCAATTTTAGAAATCTCATCTGCAAGCTCGCAGATACCATCCTCTAAATGAATACCCGTCATAATAATACTAACGTCATCTGATTTAGCATCAACAATATGTTTTAAATCATCTACAGAAATAATTCCATTATCAACTAACCCTAATACCTCATCAAGAATCAAGAGAGCGCATTCTCCAGTTGTCAATACTTTCTTCGCAAAATTCAGACCATTCTTAATATTAGAAATCTCTTCCTTTTGTCTTTCCTCTGATAGATTAAAAAACTCCTCTTCACTTTTTTCAAATCGGAAAATCTTAATTTCAGGCTCCAGACGTTTTAAAATCTCCTCATTCTGAATACCCTTTAAGAAATTAATAATTACAACATTTTTCCCACTGCTTGCTACTTGAATAGCTCTTCCCAGTGCTGCTGCAGATTTCCCATGCCCTTCCCCGCTATAAATCTGTACAACTCCCTGCTCCATATTTATCCTCCATCCATGTGCATGTTTGCGCAATCAGTGTTACTGTCCACTCCACATATGGTATGTAAACAGATGCAAACCCATTTTAGAATCTGCATAACTCACAACACATACGCAAACATGATAGCACAGAGTCCTTTTTATTGCAACTTATATGTAACTACCACATACCTTCATAGCCACACATAGCAGATACCTTATACAAGTTCCTCCTCTGGAAGCTCAAGCTTGCTTACCGACACCTCATAAGCGACTCTCTTTTCCAAATCTTCTTCTGAGAGTTTCTTCATATATTCTCTAGACTGAATCCTCCCCCATACAAGACATCTCTCCCCTACTTCAAATCCGGAAGCATATCTTGCATTTCTTCCCCAGCAGATACATGGAATATAATCTGACTTTCCATATGGTCTGTTTACTGCAAGCAGTAAGTCTGCAATCTCTCTACCAAGTGGCGTTTTTCGATACACAGGCTCTTTACAGATATAGCCGTCTAAGAATATCTGATTGGTTTTCACACTGTCACCAATCTCTTCCACAAATTCAATTTCTCTAGCAAACACAGACAATACCAGCTTATTTTTTCTTTCCTCATGTCTGTTGTAAGAACGGAACTGCCCGCTAATCACTACATAATAGCCCTTATAGTCCTCTGTTACATCAATCAGTCTTTCAGATACCATCACCGGTATAATATCCATAGAGTCAGAAAGTCTTGCTACACGAATATCTACCATATAAAAACCTTCTCCAAAAATTTCATGGCTGAATGAAAAATCACTTACGATTTCTCCCATCACTGTTACCTGATTGTTTTCAATAACCTTATCTGTCATAATATGTTCTCCCTTCTTATGCATAACTAAGAATTTTTTGTAACTGTTCAGTAGGTATACGACTTTATCGCTAATACCATAAAAAACGTAAATTACGATTTTTTCTTGTATGTATTACATTTATATTCCTTTCCCAAAAGAGTTATTCAAAAATTTTTATTATTCTTTCAAAAACCGTTCGTGCTATTTATCCATTTTTATTATCTTTCCAACTTTTCCCGCATTTTTTCTCCTTATTTCGTCATGATTCTCCCTCCTATTTCGGAATTATGCCTCCCTAAACATCTTATAAAATGATATCTGTGTACAGTAATCACAAATCTTCTGAATGTCATTGCAAAAGCCCTGTTCAAATGCTATACTGTTAAAGTTTGAAAAAAGGTAATTATTTTATTCATACTATATAAATGGAGGTTCTTATGAAACAAAAAAGAGAAGACGTCAGAAACGTAGCTATTATTGCCCATGTAGACCATGGTAAGACAACTCTCGTTGATGAACTGTTAAAACAGAGTGGTGTATTCCGTGAAAATCAGGAAGTCGCAGAACGTGTCATGGACTCTAATGACATCGAGCGTGAACGTGGAATCACAATTCTTGCAAAAAACACAGCAGTTATGTACAAAGGAACCAAGATTAATATTATAGATACTCCTGGACACGCTGATTTTGGCGGAGAAGTAGAACGAGTTCTGAAAATGGTAAACGGTGTTATTCTCGTTGTAGATGCATTTGAAGGTGCTATGCCTCAGACTAAGTTTGTTTTGAAAAAAGCATTGGAATTAAAGCTCCCTGTTATCGTATGTATCAATAAAATTGACCGTCCAGAAGCAAGAGCTTTGGAAGTTGTTGATGAAGTCTTGGAATTATTCCTCGAACTTGATGCAGACGATACCCAGCTTGATTGTCCATTTATTTTTGCCTCTGCAAAATCTGGTATTGCTTCTCTTGATGAGAGTGAAATGGGTAGTGATATGACTCCATTATTCGAGACAATCCTTGATTATATTCCAGCTCCAGAAGGAGACCCTGAAGCAGGCACACAGGTATTGATTAGTACCATAGATTATAATGAGTATGTTGGTCGTATCGGTGTTGGTAAGGTTGATAACGGCGTAATCAGAGTAAATCAGGACGTAATTCTTTGTAATCACCATGAGCCTGACAAGCAGAAGAAAGTAAAAGTTAGTAAATTATATGAATACGACGGATTAGATAAAGTAGAAGTAAAAGAAGCCGGTATTGGTGCTATCGTTGCTATTTCTGGTATTGCGGATATTCATATTGGTGACACCCTCTGTTCCGTTGAACATGTTGAACCAATTCCATTCCAAAAGATTAGTGAGCCTACAATTGCAATGAACTTTATCGTAAATGACTCTCCTCTTGCCGGACAGGAAGGAAAGTTTGTAACTAGCCGCCATCTTCGTGAAAGATTGTTCCGCGAGCTTAACACTGACGTTTCCCTTCGTGTTGAAGAAACAGAAAATGCTGATTCCTTCAAGGTTTCCGGACGTGGTGAACTTCACTTATCTGTTTTAATCGAAAATATGAGACGTGAAGGCTTCGAATTTGCTGTAAGTAAAGCTGAGGTATTATATAAAGAAGATGAAAACGGCAAAAAGCTTGAACCAATGGAACTTGCTTATATTGATGTTCCAGAAGAATTCTCCGGTGCTGTTATCGAAAAGTTAAGCCAAAGAAAGGGCGAGCTTCAGAATATGGGTATGGCAAACGGCGGTTACTCAAGACTTGAGTTCTCTATCCCATCCAGAGGTTTAATCGGTTATCGTGGCGAATTCATGACCGATACAAAGGGTAATGGTATCTTAAATACAAGTTTTGACGGCTATGGACCATTCAAGGGCGAGATTCAGTATCGTAAGCAGGGCTCTCTAATTGCTTTCGAAGCAGGTGAAGCGATTACTTATGGTCTTTATAATGCTCAGGAGCGTGGTACTCTCTTTATCGGACCTGGTGAAAAGGTTTACTCCGGTATGATTGTTGGACAAACTGGTAAAGCAGAAGACATTGAAATCAATGTTTGCAAGAAAAAACAGCTTACCAATACTCGTTCTTCCAGTGCTGATGAAGCGCTCCGTTTAACACCACCTAGAATCTTAAGTCTCGAGCAGGCTCTTGACTTCATCGATACAGATGAATTACTTGAAGTTACTCCTACTACCTTAAGAATTCGTAAGAAGATTCTTGATCCCACACTTAGAAAGAGAGCTGGATTTAAGAAATAAAGTAATTTTATATAACCTAAAACATCAACTGTTCTATCAAAAAAACAGTTGATGTTTTTTTGTTCTACTAAAACTATAAAGTTTTTGTAATTTACTGCCGATAATCTTTATGAAAACCAGTATTATACACAGAAGGATCTGTATCTTTATCTATAATCAAAGGAGTGATTCAATATGACAAATATTTCATGGACTTCCAGTTCGATTAACAGCTTTTTTAATACGTCACTTGGCAATCCAAAATCTGCATTTACCGGAATTTATAGTTCCCTAGGCGATGCTGCACTAATTAAAAGCGGCTCCTATCACAGATTAATGGACTCCTACTATAAAACAATGAAATCTTCTGACGAAACCTCTTCTGATAAAAAGACCGAATCCTCAAAAGACAATGAATCCGGTCCAAAAATCAAAAATAAGGTATTAGATGAGTTATTGAGCAAAGAGAAAAAGGAATCTAAAGTTTCTAATAAAATATTAGATGAGTTGCTTACCAGCGAAAAGACAAAATCCACTGCTGCCACCTATGACAGCAATGGTAGCAAAACACAGACAGCAACATCCACTACGATCAATCAGACAATTTAATGTATTTTTACACGACTTTGAGTGCACCACAAAAAATTCCCCGCATATATTAGTAAAAAATATATACGGGGTTTTTTATGTCCAAATCACAAATTTCATCAGCTCAAAATGAATCTGCTAACTCTCCATATACAGGTAATCTGACCATCAATGTAACTTCCACACAAGGATTGCTTCCAATTCAAAATGCTTCCATCACCATCAGTCTAACCGGTGATCCTGAAAGCGTTGTCGAAACTGCCACCACTAATGATTCAGGACAGACAAGAAACATTGCTCTCCCCACACCAAATCCTACTTACAGCGCAGAACCAGGGCAACCAATGCCTTATTCTGAATATAATATCACTGTTACCGCTCCTGGCTATGAATCCGTCACAGTGTCTGGAACCGAACTACTTCCTGACGTAACTGCTGTACAGCCAATCTCCATGCGTCCTGTTGACCTTGGCGGACAGGAAAGTCCTATTGTCATTCCTGACCATACTCTATACGGTGACTATCCTGCAAAAATTCCTGAAGCAGAAATCAAACCTATGGACGAATCCGGCGAAATCGTTCTTAGTCGTGTCGTTTTACCGGAATATGTTGTGGTTCATGACGGTGTTCCGCAGGATTCTACTGCACCAAATTACTATGTTCGCTATGCTGACTATATTAAAAATGTTGTATCCTCCGAAATCTATGCCACATGGCCGGAATCCACGATTTACGCAAATACGCTTGCCATAATGTCATTCACCCTGAATAGGGTATATACGGAATGGTACCGGAATCAATAGTTTTCTGTACTAAATTTTCTCCCGTATTTTCAACCTTTTTTGAGCCATTATTAGATGTTGATTTACAATTAAAAGTGAACAGTGATTAACATTTAAATCTGAACACTTTGCTGTTCAGATTTTTTGGTAAAACCCAATTATTTACGAATAGAATTGAACACTTTCTGCGAATAAGATATCATCCTTCCTAGCGCAA